>JAZODY010000264.1:0-4300 GCA_045597245.1 Tidjanibacter sp. | reverse complement strand
ACCTCTTCATCTCCATCCATGTGGATGCCGCTGCCGCCGGCAACACCACTGCGGCCGGAGCCACCACCTATGTGATGGGTCTTGACAAGGGCGAAGACAATTTGGAGGTGGCCATGCGAGAGAACGATGTTATCATGTATGAGGAGGACTATTCGACCAAGTACGAAGGCTATGTCCCGGGCTCTGCGGAGAGTTACATCATCTTCTCGCTCATGCAGTATGCTCATCAGGAGCAGAGTATGATTTTCTCCGAGTTGGTGCAGCGGCACTATACCAAGACCACCCCTATGGCCGACCGCGGAGCGCGTCAGGCTCCCTATTTGGTGCTGTGGGATACGGCCATGCCGAGTGTGCTTACGGAGTTGGGTTTCATGACCAATAAGCGTGACCGCGAGTTTCTTTCGGGCGAATCAGGCCAGACGACTATGGCGACGGCTTTGTTTAATGCTTTTGCCGAGTATAAGGGGCGGAAAGACGGCGTGGCGGGTGAGCGCGTGAATGTCGTTCCTGCGCCTGTGCCCGTAGTGGAGAAGCAGGAGCAGAGAGAGACTGTGACTACGAAACCGGAAGAGAAAAAGGAGCCGGTGAAGTTCTATGTGCAGATAATGTCGGTGTCGAACAAACTGACCGACAACAGCCGCGAGTTTAAGTCTTATCGCAATAAGGTGGTGCAGAAACGCACTCCTACGGGCATGTATCGCTGTCTGGTGGGAGGTGTGGAGAGTTATGCCGAGGCCGAGGCGTTGCAAAAGAGGGTGAGAAAGGATTTCAAGGATGCCTTTATGGTGGCTTATCGCGGTGATGAGTTCCTTAATATGAACGAGGCTCGCCGTTTGGCGGAGTGACTCTACCGAGGGCCGTCATGATGAGTGAGGGCAGGCGGGAAGAAAAGATGCGATTGAAAAAAGAGAAATCAAGCAGAGAGAAAAAAGAACGTGATTTATCCCGATAATTATGAAAACAAGATAGGTTGCGACAGGGTGCGCAACCAGATAGCCGACCTGTGTACCACAGCGAGCGGCCGCGAATGTTTGTTCAACGAGAGGTTCAGCACCTCGGCCGCAGAGATTGAGCACCGTTTGGGATTGTTCGACGAGGTGCGTACGGCAATGATGCTCGACTCGGAGTTTCCGTCGGGCGAGTTCACCGACCTTTCGGAGGTGTCGAAGAAGCTTGCGGTGGAGGGTACGTTTCTCGAAACGGAGGAGATGGTGGCGTTGCACGACGGTTTGGAGGGCGTGTGCGCGGTGTTGAAATTCTTTGAGACGAGGGAGCAGTATGTGTTGATGCGCAGATTTTCGGGCGGTATGGCCTCGTTTTCCGACATCGTGAGCCGCATTGAGAGCATAGTGGACCGTTTCGGAAATGTGAAAGACAGTGCCTCCGCCGAACTTTATACGGTGCGCAGAGCCATCCAAAGTCGCGAGGGACAGGTGGCCAAACGCTTGCAGGCCGTCTTGGCGCAGGCCATCGAGGCGGGATATGCCGAGCCCGATGCGACGGTGTCGATTCGTGACGGCAGGGCGGTGATTCCGGTTACGGCAAGCAACAAACGTAAGGTGCAGGGTTTCATTCACGACCAGTCGGCCACCGGAAAGACCTATTATGTGGAGCCGGTGGAGATTGTGGAGATAAACAACGAACTCAGGGAGTTGGAGTATGCCGAAAGACGTGAGGTGATAAGGATTCTCACGGAGTTTACAGCCTCTATTCGCGAGCGTGGAGACGAGATTGCACGTGCGGGAGAGTATATTGCCGCGGTGGATATGATAAGAGCCAAAGCACGTTGGGCGGCCGAGAACGGCGGAGTGAAACCAATTCTCTCCGATGACGGAAGATTGGTGTTGCGTTCGGCGCGCCATCCGTTGCTGAATCAGACCCTCAGGAGAGAGAACAAGCAGATTGTGCCGCTGGACATGACCCTGTCGCCAGAGCAGAGAATATTGGTTATTTCGGGTCCCAATGCCGGAGGAAAGTCGGTGTGTTTGAAGACTTTGGGGTTGTTGCAATATATGTTCCAATGCGGCTTGCCTGTGCCTGCGTTGGAGAATTCGGAGATGCCGGTGTTCGATAGCATCTTCATCGATATAGGCGACCAGCAATCCATCGACAACGATTTGAGTACATATTCAAGCCATCTGCTCAACATGAAACAGATGCTGGCGCACGCTTCGAGCCACTCGCTCATCCTTATCGACGAGTTCGGTTCGGGTACCGAGCCGGTGATGGGTGCGGCCATTGCCGAGGCCATGTTGGAGCGATACGTGGAGTCGGGAACCTATGGGGTCATCACCACTCATTACTCAAATCTCAAATACTTTGCCGGTTCTCATGAGGGGGTGCAGAACGGAGCCATGATGTTCGATGTGCAGAATATCATGCCGCTGTTCAAGTTGGAGCTGGGTATGCCGGGCAGCTCGTTTGCGGTGGAGATAGCCCGCAAGACGGGGTTGCCGGAGAAGATAATCAGGTCGGCAAGCGAGAAGGCCGGCAGCGACTACATGAATCTCGAAAGGCAGTTGCGCGAGATTGCAAGAGACAGAAGATATTGGGAGCAGAAACGCGACCGCATTCGTGTTACGGACCGCAGGGTGGAGGAGTTGGAGAACTCTTACAGCCGACAGTTGTCGCTGATTAAGGAGGAGCGTGCTCGCATTTTGAAGGAGGCCCGCGAGGAGGCGGCTCAGATTGTTGCCGAGGCCAACCGACAGATAGAGAATACGATTCGCACCATTAAGGAGGCTGCTGCCGAGAAGGAGGCCACCAAAGCCGTGCGCAAGGAGTTCGACCGATTCAAGGAGTCGCTTGCGGAGGAGCCCGAGATGTCGGCAGAGCATCAGGCACGCATAGAGAGGGAGATGGCCAACATCGAGCGGAGGCGTCAAAGAAGAGCCGAGCGTAAGGCCCAACGCGGGGAGATAGTGACACAGGCGGAGGAGAAGGAGCCGGAGCGCAGAGAACCCGTGGTGGGATGCAAAGTGAGAATCGCGGGACAGGATACGGTGGGAGAGATTGTGCAGATGAAGGGTCGCAAGGCCACGGTGGCGTTCGGACAGATTCTAACGACGGTGGAGAAGGAGCGTTTGGAGGTGATATCCAATGCCGAGTTCAAGCGCCAGACCCGAGCCGTCAAACCGCGTACGGTGGTGAGTGTGGATATTTCGGCAAGGAAACTCAACTTCAAGGACAGCATCGACATTCGCGGCATGAGAGCGGCGGAGGCTTTGGAGGAGGTGAAGAACTTTGTGGACGATGCCTTGATGGTGGGGGTGAGTACGGTGACCATTCTGCATGGCAAGGGTACGGGGGCGTTGAAAGAGGAGGTAAGGCGTTATCTGCGCGGCGTGGATGCGGTGGAGAGTGCCACCGACGACCATCCCGACCGCGGCGGAGCGGGCATTACGGTGGTGAGGTTTGCCGACTGACGGAGCCCGACCGAGCGTGTGCAGACAACTTACCCGACCTGACACTCGAACGACGAACCCGAATAGGGGAGAAGAACAAAACACTGAAAATATGAAATATAGGTTAAGTGAAATAGCCGAGGTTTGCGGAGCCCGCTTTGTGGGATGCGACAGATTCATCGATACGGTGATGACCGACAGTCGCCACAGTTTCGGAAGCGGAGAGCGACCGCTGTTTGCCGCCATGGTGGGTGTCCATTACGACGGACATAACTTTGTGGACGGACTCTATAAGCGCGGAGTGAGGGGATTTGTGGTGGAGAAACCGATGAATTTCGACCGTTATCCGGAGGCCGGATTCGTGGTGGTGCGTCGTACGTTCAGGGCGTTGCAGGCGTTGGCCGAGCATCATAGGAACAATTTCGGTGGCAAGATGGTGGCCGTCACCGGTTCGCAGGGCAAGACGGTGGTGAAGGAGTGGATTGCGCAGGCGGCTCCGGAGCATTTGAAGGTCTTTCGCTCGCCGAGGAGCTACAACTCTCAGTTGGGAGTGGCCTTGTCGCTGCTGATGATGAAGGGGGACGAGGACCTTGCCGTCATTGAGGCCGGCATATCAAAGCCGGGTGAGATGGAGTTTCTTACCAAGATGATTAGGCCCGACGTGGGTGTCTTCACCATGTTGGCCGAGGAGCATGACGAGAACTTCTCGGACATGGAGCAGAAGGCAGCCGAGAAGGCGCGTCTGTTCGAGAGATGTCCGGTGGTGATATATAATTCGAGTTATCATTATGTTGCCGATGCCGTGAGGTCGGCCAACAGCAAGGTGCGTCTGGTTGATGTGGCCGATGAGTTGGCAGACGTTACTTGTTTAAAAGACAAGTCGGAGGCCAAGCGGT
>JAZODY010000263.1:0-2206 GCA_045597245.1 Tidjanibacter sp. | reverse complement strand
GTTGGCCATCAGATAGTCGATGAGCTGCTGGGGAACGGGACCGTTGAATGCCTCGTTGGCTGCGGGGCAGTAGTCGCGGGTGTATCCGTGCAGACCCACCTCGTTGTTAATCTGCATCATGATTACGGTCTGCTCCTCGCGGTCAATCTCGGCGATGTGTTTCATGGTTTCACCGTAAGCCTTAGCATCGGCCTCCCAACTGTTCTGACCCAGCGTGCTGAGAATGGAGAGTTGTTTGCCCTCTTTGGTGTGTGCGAGCGGGAAACGGGCGGCATCTTTCTTCACCCATTTCGGGGTGTAGCTGGTGTAGCCGTTCTTCCAGCTGCCGAACCACAGCAGAGCCACTTTCAAATCGTTGGCACGTGCATCATCTATGATTTGGTCCACGATGGTGAAATCGAACTTACCCTCCTCTGGCTCAATCATCTCCCAAGTGATAACGGCCAAAACGGTGTTGAATCCAGACTCTTCCAAGATGGGCCAGTAGGGAGCCATATACTCTCTGCTCGAAGCCGACGAGTTGCCAAGCTCCATTGCCAGAGCCAAATAGGGCTCGCCGTTTACGATAAGCTGTGTTACATCACCACGTTTCTCCAAATGGGGAATGGGAGCAAGCTCTTTGGAGTCATTGCTCTGAGGTTCACCGGAGCAACTTGCCAGCATTACGGCAGCTGCCAGTGCCAATGTTTTAATGAGGTTTCTCATAAATTTGTAATTTTAAGATGTTAATAAAGTTTATTAATGTTCTTTGTATTGTATTGTGTCATGTTTTGTCGAATGTTTTGCGGGCGTGTTGTCGTGCGGGCCTAAACACTCAATGTAAAAATACGGCTTTGTATTGAAAAAACCAAACATTCTTCCATAAAAATCAAAACTTCCTCCGTTTTTGCCGTGCCCAGAGCGGGTTTCGGGGTGGCGGAATGTGGTGCATGAGCTTTGTGCGAGGGCTCTCTTTCGGCACAAAAGAGGGGGAATTGTTGCGAATGTCGCGGAAATGTTTTAACTTTACAACAAATTTGTGTCCGGCAAATCGGACGACGACAATGAAAAATCAACTTTTATTTAATAACCACTAAAAAACATTAACTGAAAAACACCATGAAAAAGATTCTCGTGTTATTGAGTGCACTGTTTATGAGCCTCGGTCTCTCGGCTGCTCCGACCGGTTACTTCAATGTGAAGGACTTCGGCGCTAAGGGTGACGGTGTGAATGTGGACAGCTATGCAATCAATGCGGCCATCGATGCCGCAAGCGAAGCAGGTGGCGGTACGGTATATTTCCCTGCCGGAACCTATTCGAGCTATTCGATTCGTTTGAAAAACAACATCAGCCTCTATCTCGACTACGGTGCAGTCATCAAAGCGGCCGTACCCAACGAGAAAGAGCACTACGACCTCCCCGAGGAGAACTGGTCTACTTATCAGGATTTCGGTCACAGCCACTGGAAGAATTCGCTTATTTGGGGTATCGGTTTGCACGACATCGCCATTCAAGGTTTCGGTCTGATTGACGGTACGGAGGGTATCACCCGCGGTCAGGAGAAGATGAACGGTTTCCCCGCTGCCAACAAGGCCATCGCCCTGAAAGAGTGCTACAATGTCACCATTCGCGACATCAGCATGTTGCAGTGCGGTCACTTCGCAATGTTGCTTACCGGTGTGGACAACCTCACCATCGACAACGTGCGTTGCGACACCAACCGCGATGCTTTCGACATCGACTGCTGCGCCAACGTTCGTATCTCGAACTGCTATGTGAACAGCCTCAATGACGACGGTATCGTATTGAAGAGTTCCTATGGTTTGGGTTATGCAAAGGCCACCGAGAATGTTACCATCACCAACTGTCAGGTGTCGGGTTATGACCCGGGCACGCTGCTCGACGGTACGTTCCAGAAGACCATCACCGCGGCTCCCGACCGTGACGGCCCCACCGGTCGTATCAAGTTCGGCACCGAGTCCAACGGCGGTTTCAAGAACATCACCATCTCCAACTGCGTATTCGACAACTGCCGCGGTATCGCTCTCGAAACTGTGGACGGCGCAATCATTGAGGATATCACCATCGACAACATCGCCATGAGAGACATTTGGAACTCTCCCATCTACATCAGATTAGGTAATCGCGCAAGAGGTCCCGAAGAGCTGCCCGTTTCGGTTGTTCGTCGTGTTAAGTTGAGCAACATCACCGTTAAGAACGCAGATT
>JAZODY010000262.1:0-6594 GCA_045597245.1 Tidjanibacter sp. | reverse complement strand
CGCTCGGGTGCGAGAGCCTCCATGCCGGGTATGATGGACACCATCCTCAACCTCGGACTGAACGACGACGCCGTGGTTGCATTGGCCCAGAGGACGGGCAACGAGCGTTTCGCTTGGGACTCTTATCGTCGTTTCGTGCAGATGTACGGCGATGTTGTGATGGGCATGAAACCCGTCAGCAAGGAGGACCACGACCCCTTTGAGGAGATTATCGACAAGATGAAGGAGGAGAAGAACGTCAAGAACGACACCGACCTCACGACCGAAGACCTCAAAAAACTCGTGGCGGAGTTTAAGTCGGCCATCAAGAGACAGACAGGCGAGGAGTTCCCCAACAATCCGTGGGACCAGCTCTGGGGTGCAGTGTGCGCCGTATTCAGCAGCTGGATGAACGAGCGCGCCATCCTCTATCGCAAGTTGAACGACATCCCCGCCGAGTGGGGAACGGCCGTAAACATTCAGGCCATGGTGTTCGGCAACATGGGCGACAACTCGGCAACGGGTGTTGCATTCTCGCGCGATGCCGCCACGGGAGAGAACCTCTTCAATGGCGAGTATCTGGTGAATGCTCAGGGCGAAGACGTTGTGGCAGGTATCCGTACCCCGCAGCAAATCACCATCGAGGGCTCGCGCCGTTGGGCCAAAGCTCAGGGCATAAGCGAAGAGGAGCGCAAGGAGAAATACCCCTCGTTGGAGGAGGCCATGCCGGAAGCTTACAACGAGCTGAATGAGATACAGCACAACCTCGAACTCTACTTCAAGGATATGCAGGACATGGAGTTCACCATCCAGAACGGCAAACTGTGGATGTTGCAGACCAGAAACGGAAAACGCACCGGTGCCGCCATGGTGAAGATTGCGATGGATATGTTGCGCGAGGGTCTGATTGACGAGAAGACGGCAGTGTTGCGTTGCGAGCCCGAAAAGATTGAGGAGCTGCTCCACCCCGTATTCGACAAGACGGCCATGAAGAATGCCAAAGTGCTCGTGAAGGGTCTTCCCGCATCGCCGGGTGCCGCAACGGGTCCGGTTGTATTCTTTGCCGAGGATGCCGAGTTGAAGTTGCAGCAGAACGGCGAGCGTTGCATTCTGGTGAGAATAGAGACCTCGCCCGAAGACTTGAAGGGAATGAATGCCGCCGCAGGTATTCTCACCGCACGCGGAGGTATGACCTCGCATGCAGCCGTTGTCGCCCGCGGAATGGGTAAGTGCTGTGTGAGCGGTGCGGGTGAGTTGAAGATTGACTACAAGGCACGCACGATAGAGGTGGCAGGCGTCACCATCAAGGAGGGCGACTGGATTTCGCTCAACGGCTCCACCGGCGAGGTATATCTCGGTCAGGTGGCCACGCGTCCCGCCAATTTCGACGACGATTTCACCCAGCTCATGGAGCTGACATCGAAATATGCCCACATGAAGGTGAGAGCCAATGCCGACACTCCGAAGGATGCCGAGACGGCATTCAAGTTCGGTGCGCAGGGTATAGGTCTTTGCCGTACGGAGCACATGTTCTTCCAAGACGACCGCATCAATTCGGTGCGCGAGATGATTCTGGCAAGCGACGAGGCAGGCCGCAGGGTGGCTCTCGACAAGTTGCTGCCTATGCAGCGCATGGACTTCGAGGCCCTCTTCAAGGTGATGAACGGCTATGCCGTCACCATCCGTCTGCTCGACCCACCCTTGCACGAGTTTGTGCCCCACACAGAGAAGGAGCAGAGATTGCTGGCCGAGGAGATGGGCGTTGATTATCAGACCATCCACAACCGAGTGGAGTCGCTCTTGGAGGTAAACCCCATGCTGGGTCTGCGCGGTTGCCGTCTGGGTAACACCTATCCCGAAATCACCGAGATGCAGGCTCGCGCCATCATCGAGGCAGCACTGAACGTGAAAGCGACAGGCATCCCCGTAAAGGTGGAAATCATGGTGCCGCTCATCGGAAACCACAGAGAGCTGAGATACCAGAAGAACATCATCGATACCGTTGCCGCCAACATTTTCGCCGAGCGCAACGAGCATCTCGAATATATGGTGGGAACGATGATTGAGGTTCCGCGTGCAGCCGTCACGGCAGGTCACATCGCCGAGGTTGCGGAGTTCTTCTCGTTCGGAACCAACGACCTGACCCAGATGACGCTGGGCTTCTCGCGCGACGACATCGCCAAGTTCCTGCCCATATACTTGGAGAAGGACCTCATCAAGGCCGACCCGTTTGCCAAGTTGGACCAGAACGGAGTGGGGCAGTTGGTACGCGAGGCGGTGTTCAAGGGCCGCAGCACTCGTCCGGAGTTGAAGTGCGGTATCTGCGGAGAGCACGGCGGCGAGCCGAGCAGCGTGGAGTTCTGCCACTATGCGGGTCTCAACTACGTATCATGCTCGCCCTACCGAGTTCCGGTGGCACGTCTGGCAGCGGCACAGGCAGCGCTGAAAGATAACGGCATGTAGTGGAGCGACAAAGCTCTGAGCATATAAATTACCCCCTACGGATGAACGTTGTGTCATCCGTAGGGGGTTTTGTCAATGGGAAAGAGTGCTGGTGAAAATGTTGCGGGTGTGCTGCCGCAACGACGCAACGACAAACAAGAAGCCGGTCGGGCAATCCCGACCGGCTTCTTGTTTGTCAATCCTGATTCTCGTCGTACCCCGTATCCTCCATGAGCGCCGAGGTGTTGTGGGCGGCCGCAACCGCCAACCTGTCACACAACTCGTTCTCGGGATGACCCGCATGGCCTTTAAGCCAAACGAATTTCACCTTGTGTTTGCGATAGACAATCAAAAACCGACGCCACAAATCGGCATTCTTTCTGTTCTTGAACTGCTTCGACTCCCAATCGAACACCCAGCCCTTCGACACCGCATTGACAACATACTGCGAATCGGAATGCACCGTCACCTCGCTCCCCTCAAACTTCAACGCCTCCAAAGCCACAATCACTCCCAGCAACTCCATTCTGTTGTTGGTGGTCAGTCGGTAGCCCGCACTCAGTTGTTTCCTATGCGGCGGCGAGGACAATACTATCCCATAGCCGCCTCTGCCCGGATTGCCCAGAGCAGACCCGTCGGTATAAATGTCGATTTTCGGCACCTCTCGCTCCTCTTACTGCTTACTTCCTCTCTTTTGCCTCCACGCTCAGTGTGGTGTGGGGCACTATTCTCAATCGCTCCTTCGGTATCAGTTTGCCCGTCTCGCGGCAGATGCCGTAAGTCTTGTTCTCGATGCGCACCAGAGCGGCCTCCAAATAGTGGATAAACTTCAACTGACGCTGTGCCAATCTTCCCGATTCTTCCTTCGTCAACGATGCGGCTCCCTCTTCCAAAACCTTGAAAGTGGGCGAAGTATCCTCCGTATCGTTGCTCGACGTGTGAACAATCGACGAACGCAAGATTTCATAGTCGGCCTTCGCTTTTGCGAGTCGGTCGAGAATAATCGCCTTGAATTCGGCTAATTCCTCATCGGAATATCTCGTTCTCTCTTCTGCCATAACATTTCGTTTTAAAGGTAAATACTTAGGTTTTTATAAAAATAGTGATTTATGTCGTAATTTGCAACTGTTTCGTCACAAATTACGACACTTTCACACTACTTTATCCTCGTAACGGCTATTTTCAACGGTTCTTCGTCGATGTCGCTGTCGTAGACAAACTCGCCCTTCACCTCACCTACGGCCTTCACGCTCACCGCCAAAGTCTGCGATGCGATGTATTCGCCATAGTCGGCAACGGCCCCCTCGATGACGGGCTTCTGCTCCAACTCCACCTCAATCTTGTCCGTAACCTCAAATCCGCTCTCCTTGCGAATGTTCTGTATGCGGTTGATGAGTTCGCGTGCCACGCCCTCGCGTTTCAGCTCCTCGTTTACGGTGACGTCCAGAGCGACCGTCAGTTTACCCTCCGTGGCAACCAACCAGCCGGGCATATCCTCCGACGTGATGTCGAAGTCGGCCGCCGTAACGGGCAGTTTCTCGCCATCAATCTCAATCACGTAACTCTCGCTGCGCTCAATCTCGTTGATGTCGGCCTGCGACAGACCTGCCGTAAAGGCGGCAATCTGTTTCATGAACTTGCCGTATTTCGGACCGAGGGTCTTATAATTGGGCTTGATACGCTTAGTGATGAGGCCCGTGATGTCGGTAATCAGCTCTATGTCCTTCACGTTCACCTCGCCCATAATCAAACCCTTGACGGTCTCGATATGGCCGGCCATCGCCTTGTCCAGCACCGGAATCACAATCTTCGTCAGCGGCTGGCGCACCTTGATGTTCACCTTGCGACGCAGTGCCAAAACCACCGACGACACTCTCTGGGCAATGCTCATCATCTCCTCCAAGTCGCCGTCAATCAGCGCCTCGTCGGCCTTCGGGAAGTCGTTGAGATGTACCGAGCCTTCGTGTCTGCCGCTCATGGCGTTCAGGTCGCCGAAGATTCGGTCCGAAATGAACGGAGCAAACGGAGCCGCCAACTGCGTAACCGTTTCAAGACACGTATAGAGGGTCTGGTAAGCGGCCAGCTTATCCTCGTTCATTCCTCCGCCCCAATAGCGTTTTCTGTTCAGACGCACATACCAGTTCGACAGATTTTCGTTCACGAAATCCTGAATCATACGTGCCGCCGGAGTGGGGTCGAAGTCGTTCAATGCCTCCGTAACGCTCTTCACCAGCGTGTTGAGCAGCGAGATAATCCAGCGGTCAATCTCCGGACGACGCTCCATCGGCACCTCGGGTTCCGCACCCGTGAATCCGTCCACATTGGCATACAGCGCAAAGAAGCTGTAAGTATTATAGAGTGTGCCGAAGAACTTCCTGCGCACCTCGTCCACACCGTCCACATCGAATTTCAGGTTGTCCCACGGCTGCGAGTTCGAAATCATATACCAACGCACCGCATCGGCACCATACTTGTCCATCACCTCAAACGGGTCCACCGCATTGCCCAGACGTTTGCTCATCTTGTTGCCGTTCTTATCCAACACCAGACCGTTCGATATGATGTTCTTGAAGGCCACCGAGTCGAACAGCATGCCCGCAATGGCGTGCAGCGTGAAGAACCAGCCTCTCGTCTGGTCCACACCCTCGGCAATGAAGTCGGCCGGATAGACCTTCTCAAACTCCTCCTTCGATATCTCAAACGGATAGTGACACTGGGCATAAGGCATCGCACCGCTGTCGAACCACACATCAATCAAATCGGGCTCGCGGAACATCTTCTCGCCCTTGCTCGACACCAACACGATGGAATCGACATAGGGGCGGTGCAAATCAATCTTGTCGTAGTTCTCCTCCGAGTAGTCGCCCACAACGAAATCGGCATAGGGATTCTCGGTCATCACGCCGGCCTCAACCGACCTCTCTATCTCCCTCTTCAACTCCTCCACCGAGCCGATGCACTTCAACTCCGAGTGGTCCTCCGTAGCCCAGATGGGCAGCGGCGTACCCCAGAAGCGCGAACGCGACAGATTCCAATCCACCAGACTCTCCAACCAGCGGCCGAAACGTCCCGAACCCGTCGATTCGGGTTTCCAATAGATGGTCTTGTTGCGCTCGATGAGCTGGTCGCGCAGAGCCGTCGTGCGGATAAACCACGAGTCCAGCGGATAGTACAACACCGGTTTGTCCGTACGCCAGCAGTGGGGATAGCTGTGGAGATGTTTCTCAATCTTGAACGCCTTGTTCTCGGCCTTCAACATGACCGCAATGTCTATATCCAACGTGCTGTCGTTCTCTGTGAGGCTCTCGTCATAGGCATTCTTAACATATCTTCCTGCCCACTCCGAGTACTTCTCCACATTCACGCAGCTCTTCACATACTCCTCGTCCAACTCGTCGATAACGAAGAAACGTCCTCTTCTGTCCACCATAGGCTGTTTCTTGCCGGCCTTGTCGGTGAGCATCAATCCTCCTATGCCGTTCTGCTTGCCCACTCTGTCGTCGTCGGCACCGAACGTGGGAGCAATATGCACGATACCCGTTCCGTCCACCGTGGTCACGAAGTCGCCCACGACAACCCTGAACGCATCGCCCTCGGGACGCACCCAATCAATCAGCTGCTCATACTCCACGCCCTTCAACTCGTTTCCGGTGCAGCCCGAGAGTACCTCGTAGGTGCCCTCCATCTTCTTTGTGAAATAGGCCCCCAGCAGGTCTTTGGCCAGAATCACCGTCTGTGCCTTCTGGGTATAGGGATTCAGGCACTTGACCTTCACATACTCTATGCCGCCTCCCACGGCCAGAGCCACGTTTGAAGGCAGCGTCCACGGAGTGGTGGTCCAAGCAAGTATATAGAGGTCGCCCTCCACGCCGTCGAAGAGGAACTCGCTCTTCCGGTTTCTCACCACCTTGAACTGAGCCGTGCAGGTGGTGTCTTTCACATCGCGGTAGCAGCCGGGCTGGTTGAGCTCATGGTTGCTCAAACCCGTACCTGCGGCGGGCGAATAGGGCTGAATGGTGTAGCCCTTATAGAGCAGTCCCTTCTTATAGAGTTCGTTGAGCAGCCACCACAGCGTCTCGATATACTTGTTTTTATATGTGATGTAGGGGTCGTTCATATCAACCCAATAGCCCATCTGGCGCGTGAGTTTCTCCCACACACCCGTAAACTCCA
>JAZODY010000261.1:0-3622 GCA_045597245.1 Tidjanibacter sp. | reverse complement strand
TCTTGTTCTTAGGGCTGGTTGTTATGTGGCCGTGTCGTTTGGGCGTCATTGGAAGGGAAACTGATTAAAAATCGTCGTCGAAGAAGATGTTTTCCATCATCTCCTCAATGTCGCGTCGCTCTTTTTTTGTGGGGCGTCCGGCACCTCTGTCGCGTGTGATGAAGATTGTCTCGCGCGGAATGTTGAGTTTGTCAAACTCCGATTGGGGTGTGATGTTTTCGGCGTAGAGGGGTACGTTCTTCGCGGGCTGACGGTTGCCCACCAACTCTTTCACCCGCCATGTATAGACCATTATGGGCACCTTTTTCACAGTTATCACATCGCCGCACTTTATCTCCTTCGAGGGTTTGCATTGTGCGCCGTTCAGGGTTACCTTGCCGTTGCGGCAGGCGTCGGCGGCCTCGCTGCGGCTTTTGTATATTCTCACCGCCCACAGCCATTTGTCTATTCTTGTCTCTTCGCTCATCTGTTTTGTTGCTCTTTGCGTGACCGTTGTCGGTCGTTTGCGGTTGCAAATTTAATGCTTTTTTTGTGTCGTAATGTAAGTTTTTGGGCAGTTGTGCGACTAAAAAAGATTATCTTTGCGAATGAATAAAGAGAGAATGTTATGGCGGTTAGATTGGAAATAGTCGTTTTGCGGCCCCACAAGATGGATGCCGAGGAGATTTGGGAACGTTATACCGACCTGATAGGATTGCTCACAATCGATGCGAAAGCCCATTTCGCGGTGGTTGATGAGGAGGATGAAGAGATGTGCGCTAAGAGCCTCGCTGCGGCCGACTATGTGTTGCCGGATGCAGGCTGTGCGGGTGACTTTGTGCGTCTTGCAATGATGGCAGGGCGGCTGTCGGGTGTGGTGGCCTGTGGTGATGATGGTGCGGCGCGCAGATTTGCCGACGCGGTTTTGTGCGCGGGACGCGACTGCCGTGTGGTTTCGGGAGATAGAGAACAAATACTCAAACAGATAAAAGCGGAGGATTAAACGGTGGCAGAGAAAAGATTTCAATCCAGACCTCAGGGCGTCTGTTCCCAACTCATCGAGTTTACGCTCGACGGCGACCTTATTACGGGAGTTGCTTTTACGGGCGGATGTGACGGTAATTTGCAGGCTGTCTCGGCCCTTGTGACGGGCATGACGGTGGAGCAGGCGGTGGCCAAGATTGAGGGAATACGTTGCGGCTGGAAGCCCACTTCGTGTCCCGACCAGCTGGCTCAGGCGTTGCGCATGGCTGTCGAGAAGTAGCAGGGCAAGGTCCGACGGACAATCCCTTTTGCGAAACCATTGTGATATGTTTCTCGCAGTGCGGCGTGTCGGGAATGACGTTGGCGGTCGAAAAAAAATTGCCGGCTTTGTTAGGTTTTTGCATAAATTTCGTATATTTGTCGCGCCTTAACGGATTTGATTCCGCCGAGGTTGGTTTTATTGAGCTATGGTGTAATGGTAACACAGCAGATTTTGGTTCTGTTATTCTGAGTTCGAGTCTCGGTAGCTCAACAAAAAAGCGTTTCGGAAAACCGAAACGCTTTTTTGTTGAAACGTGGCGTTGCCGATTCGGGTCGGAGCGTGTCGTTCCTCCGTTCTCGGCCGCTGACGCCTGCTTTTGCGGCACGCTACTCCTTTCCGCACAAGTGTCTTATCGCCATTGCGTAGCCCTCAAAGCCGTGGCCGCAGATGGTGCGCTCGGCATAGAGCGACACGTAGGAGTGCTTGCGGAACTCTTCGCGGCTGTTTATGTCGCTCAGGTGCACCTCCACAGTGGGTATCTGCACCGCTTTCAGGGCGTCGAGTATCGCCACGCTCGTGTGGGTGTAGGCCGCAGGATTTATCACTATGGCGTCGAACTCACCATAGGCCGCCTGAATCATGTCCACTATCGCCCCCTCGTGGTTTGATTGACGGCACTTCACCTCGGCACCGCACTCGGCTGCCACCTCCTCCACCTTCCGGCAGAGGGCATCGTAGTCGCCCTTGCCATATATCTCAGGCTCGCGCAACCCCAGCAGATTGAGGTTGGGACCGTTTATTACCAATATCTTCATCTCTCTTTCGGTTTATTGTTTGCGATATATTATCTCGTCGGCCATCTCTTCGGGTGTGGTCCCGCGGAAAATCCTCACTTCGCCCACCGATGACTTGACACTGTCGTCGTTGCAGTATAGCACCCCGTTCTGAAACAGAATGTTTTCCAACGTTCGGTCTATGTGCATGTGGGGCAGGACAATCACCTTGCCGCTCTGTTTGCAGTGTTCATTGAGGCTTTCGGGGGTGGGGGATGCGGCGGTGAGGTCAATCAATCCGCGTCCTTCGGCCTCGGCCGTCAGGCGTCCCGTTGTGGCACACCTCTCGGCTTGGTCGGTCATGATGAGGATGTTACGCGTCATCTCCGAGAGTTGTCGCACTATGGGTTCTATCATCTCGTCCTTCCGTTCGATGCCCATGAAGAGGTCCGACGCATATTTGGCCTGCGCCACCAACATGGGAATGCCGTTGGTGCAACGTATGCCGGCCCGACGTGCATCCAGCAACAGCAGTGTTGCCGAGGGGTTGTAGATGAAGTCGGCCACACCGATACATCCGGTGAATCTGTCGAGTCTGATGGCGGCCCGACCACTCTCCGGATACATCCCCACCGGAGTGGCATTGATTATCACCTCCGCGTCGTCATGGCGGCCAATGTTATCGTAGTTGTTTTCGCCCGAGCGTGAAATCACCACCACCTCTCCGGCACCCATTTGTTTGAGTATGTGTTGTGCCATCACCGAGCTGCCGCCGCTGCCGAGTATCATACACTTCCTGCCGCTCACCTCAATGCCGGCCCGCTTCAACATGTAGACCATGCCGGCTGCGTCGGTGTTGTAGCCGTGCAGGCGTCCGTTCTCGTCTTTCACCACAGTGTTCACGCTGCCTATGGCCTGCGCTTGGTCCGTCACATAGTCACACGCCTCCAATGCCGCTTTCTTGTAGGGCATGGTCACGTTTATGGCCATGAATTCTCTTCGGGCAAAGAAGTCTGCCACCGCCTCCGGCTCCACCTCGAAGAAACGATAGTCGTAGTTGCCAATCTGTTTGTGAATCAGCGGCGAGTAGCTGTGGCCGAGCTTGCGCCCCAACAGTCCGCAGGGTTCTTTCCGATTCATTATTGTACTCTGTTTTTTTGTTATATTATTTCAGTGTATGTGCCCAGATAGCTGAATTGCTCGCCAATGTCCTCCAATTCGCAAATCAACGATGTGAACTTGTCGTCATAAATCGATGCCTCGATGTCGAAGTAGAATACGAACTCGAAGTCGCGATTGGGAATGGGGCGGCTTTCTAGTTTCACAAGGTTGGCACCTATGGCGTTGAACTTCGACAGCACGCTGAACAGCATTCCCGCCTTGTTTGGAATCACCATCATGATACTCGTGCGGTCCGCTCCCGGGAAAATCTTCGGCTCTTTGGTGATGCAGATGAATCGGGTGTAGTTGTTGTCCTGATTCTGTGCTCCGCTCACGATGGATTTCAATCCGTACAACTCGGCACAGATGCGCGATGAGAGCGAGGCCTGCTCGGGATTGTTCTCCGTCGCCACTTTTTTAGCCGCCACGGCTGTGTTCTCACATGGAATGATGCGAACCCCTT
>JAZODY010000260.1:0-6651 GCA_045597245.1 Tidjanibacter sp. | reverse complement strand
TATATATCTTTGCAACGTTTTCCGAGAGAAGACAACAAAACATTGGGCTATGGTGTAATGGTAACACTACAGATTCTGGTCCTGTCATTCTTGGTTCGAGTCCAGGTAGCCCAACAAAAACCACCTTGCATGCAAGGTGGTTTTTTTATTCTCTCCATCCGACATATTCGGTCAAAATCAATACACATGAGCAAGCCCGTAACATGAATCGGTACTACTCTTTTATTTACGAAACAATCACTTTGCCACCCGACAGCCTCCCAACAAGCAGAAGGTATCGATGCGTCATCGATTGAAGGTTGTTTCATCGAAGAAACGTTCGTCGAAATTCACCAGATAGACCTGCTCCACTCCTCGTGATATGGCGGTGTAGAGCCAACGCAACAGGTCACGACTCATGGACTCCTCACCAAACAACATTCGGTCGATAAAGACCACGCTCCATTGTCCGCCCTGAGCCTTGTGGCACGTGACGGCATAGGCGAACTTCACCTGTACGGCATTAAAATACGGATTTTCGCGCATCTCCTTGTAGCGCTTAGACTTGACCGCAATATCCATATAGTCTTGCTCGACGGCGCGAAAAAGTTCCTTGTTCTGCTCCTGAGTGAGCGAAGGCGCCTCGCTCGAAAGAGTGTCGAGAATGATTTTACAATCCATCTCCATGTCGTCGTAGTCGGGGAAAGAGAGACGTGCCTCGGCAAAACGAAATCCGTAAATATCCTCAAAGCGACGCAGACGCCGAATGCGGGCCGTATCGCCGTTGGCCAGAAAATCTATCTTACACTCCTCCTCACGCTCGGTGAAATGGTAGTTGTTCTTCACAACCATGAGCATGTCGCCCGACTCTATCTCGTTCTCGGCATAGAGCACCCTCCCCCTGACGCCCTCATTGAAACGGTTGGCGCGTTTGTTGGAGCGTGTTATCACAATCACATCCTCACGACCGTACTTGCCGTAGCAACTCTCCACCAATTCGAGAAACTCGCCCCCCTCGACAATGCGGAAATCGGGGTAACTCATGTCGAAACGCGGAATCTCATATATGCCGGCCTCAATCATGCAACGCACCATGGTGGCATTGAAGAGAATGCCCGAGTCGGTCTGCTGACGCACCACATCGTCAAGAGTGGCATAAATCACCGGACCGAAAAGTTCCATTCGCTTGGGGTTGAGGGCAGGACTGATTTCATGGCCGATGGGCGGCAGCTGTGCCGAATCACCCACAAACATAATTCGGCAACGCGTACCGCGACGCACATACTCGAAGAGGTCGTCAAGCAACGAGCCCGACCCGAAGAGGGCACCGTCGACCGAATAGTCGGCAATCATGGAGGCTTCGTCGATAATGAAACATGCATCTTTTTCGCGATTGAAATCGAGAGTGAATCGCGATTCGATGTCGGCCAAAGATTTTTGGCGATAAATTTTTTTGTGAATCGTCAGCGCACGTTCCCCCGACATCTGCGCCGCAACCTTAGCCGCACGCCCCGTAGGAGCCAATACAATAGGCTTTATCTTCAACTCTTTCAACACCTTAACAAAGGCCGAAAGCAGGGTGGTCTTACCCGTTCCGGCATAGCCGTTGAGTATGAAAATCTCGCTGTAATCACCTCCCGCAATCCAGAGTGATAATTTTTCTATAATTTTTTTTTGCCCAAAAGTTGGAGTAAACGCAAAATTAGCGTAAATTTGGGTCGCAATATATTCACTAACCATATGGTGACAAATTATGTTGCGTGTTAATTTTGATTTTTAGACTACAAACTTAATAATTAAAACACAGAGATGGTAAGAAAAATTTTTCAATTCGTGTTGGCCATAGCAATCGTTGCTTTGGCATACGTTCTCTACGACCAGATTATGTCGCCGTTGCAGTTCGATAAAGTGGCTGCCACCCGTCAGGAGGCCGTTATCGAGCGTATCAAAGACATCCGTAGTGCCCAGCAGGCCTACAAACAGGTTTATCAGAAGTACACCGACAACTTCGACACCCTCATCAATTTCGTTCTCACCGGCGAGTTGGAGTTCTCGAAACAGATTGTTTCCGAGGATGACTCGGCAGGTTTGGCAGAGTTGAAGAAGCTCGGAAAACAGAACATCGAGAAATTCACCGTTCCCGTAATCGACACTATTTTCGGCGAAAAGGTGATGACGGCTGAGGATGTAAAGAACATCAGATACATTCCTCACACCAACAACATAGAGTATCGTCTTGAAGCAGGCGACCTCACCACTGCATCGAAAGTGGTAGTGCCCGTATTCGAGTGCCGTGCTCCCTACAAGGACTATCTTGGTGATTTGGACCAGCAGTTGCTCATCAACCACATCGACGACCAAGTAAGTCTCGACAAATACCCCGGTATTAAAGTAGGTTCTATGATTCAGGCCACCAACGATGCCGGAAACTGGGAGTAACATAAAGAGCAGTTACAGAAATTTGTCCATCCGGCAACAGCTGGGTGGACAAATTTTCTCTTTGACTGAGCCGAAACACCTCATTGTAGAGATAGACACCTGCCACACCAAAGTGTTGCCTTCACAGGAGACGGATGTTACGGCCGAGGCTTGTTTTGCGGCCGACGGATTTGTTGTGACGCATAACGAGTCTTTGTTACGCACCTACATAACAAGAGAACTTGACCTTGTGACGGTGGTGCCCAATAGTGCCATGGAGGAGATGCAACGCCATTTCAGCCAACAGAAATACCTAATCTACACCCCGTTGCAGAGAGTGGTTGAATATGTTCGTAAGCGCACCGTGCTCACGATGGCCATAAGATTTTCAGAGTACAATACCTATATTGCAATAGGAGAGAAACATTCGCTCAGATTTGCCGAGGCCTTTCCCATCATCAACGACAACGACCTCCTCTATTGTCTCTCGACGTTGGACGAGGATTTCGGGGTGATGAAATCGGCCGTCGTAATGATTTCGGGTCACAAGGCAGAGGCTCGTCACAAATATCTGAAAAAATATATCCGTAACTGCAAATGCGAATAATCAGCGGAATATATCGCGGTCGCACCATAAACCCGCCTAAGAACCTAAGGGCACGCCCGACGACCGACTTCGCCAAAGAGAACATCTTCAACGTGTTGGCAAACATGTACGATTTCGAAGAGATTGATGTGCTTGACTTGTTTGCGGGTACGGGTTCGATAAGCTATGAGTTTGCATCGAGAGAGGCTCGCTCGGTGACGTCGGTGGAGATTAACACGGTACACTACAATTATATAAAAGGTATGGCTCAGCAGTTGGGTTTCGACCGCATGTATCCGGTGAAAGCAAATGTGTTTCTATACTTGAAGAGTTGCGAAAAGCAGTTCGACATAATCTTTTCCGACGCCCCCTATGACCTCAAAGGTTCGGAAGATGTGGTTAAGACAGTGTTTGACAAGGGCATGTTGCGAGAGGGCGGACTGCTTGTTTTCGAACACTCTCAAAACATGAATTTCTCATCACACCCTCATTTCCTGCGTGAACGTATCTATGGCAGCGTTCACTTCTCGTTATTCACTGCCGAACCGCAAGACACGGTTACTCCTTGACATGCTTGTAGCCGGGTTTGTGACGAACAACCAATTCGTCCTCCATATCGGCCAAAGAGCACCCCATGTGCTCCATGAGCACCAACAGATGATATAGCAGGTCCGAAGCCTCATAAACAAACCTCTCCTTATTACCGGCCACAGCCTCTATGATGGTCTCTACGGACTCTTCACCCACCTTCTGGGCAATCTTTTTCACCCCTTTATTAAATAGCGACGTGGTATATGACCCTTCCGGCATCTCGGCATGACGTTGCTGGATGATACTCTGCAATTCTCGAATGAAACCTTCGTTGTCGGGCGTATGGAAACAACTCACGCTGCCCGTATGACACGTCGGCCCCATCGGCAGGACCTTGATGAGCAGGGTGTCGGCATCGCAATCGACAAAAATCTCCTCCACACAAAGAAAGTTGCCGCTCGTTTCGCCCTTTGTCCAGAGTGTGTTGCGCGAACGACTGAAAAATGTCACCTTGCCCTCGGCTACGGTTTTGTTATATGCCTCCTCGTTCATGTAGCCAAGCATGAGAACTTTGAGCGTGCGGCAATCCTGCACTATGACGGGCAGCAATCCGTCGGCACACTTGGCCAGATTCAAATCTTCGAATTTGATATTCATATCCATAGTTTTATGTTTTCTTTCTCGTTTCTCTCTGTTGTTATAGACAGACGACCACGCTGGCGGCAGCATAGCATTATATGCCGCCAGACAACATCAGGTATCGCTCTGCCAATCTATCTGTTTGCCCGTTCCATCCACTCCCTTATCTGTAATGCCGTAATACGTCCCTCATAAAAGGCCTTGCCTATGATTACCTTACGCAGGCCCGCACGGTCCAGCATTTCAATATCATTCATACAACTTATTCCGCCACTGACGGTGATGTCCACCTGCTCGAAACGACGTTGCAAACGGTCATACATCTCCACATCCACCCCCGACAGCATACCGTCTTTCGATATGTCGGTGCAGACGGCCTGAGTAAGTCCCGCAGAGGCAAAGCGTTCGATAATCTCATCAAGTCCCACCTTCGATGTGTTGAGCCAGCCATGCGTCGCCACAAAGCCGTTCTTGACATCGGCACCGAGCACCATCCTCTCTGTTCCGAAGGCCATGAGCCACCCTTCGAAAAGTTCCGGATTCTGCACAGCCACACTGCCGCAAATGGCATACTTCACACCGCTGTTGAAGACATCACGCAACGCCACATCGCTCTTTACACCACCACCGAACTCCACATCCAATCCTGTGAACGTAACAATTTTCTCCACCACCGAGAGATTTCGCGGCATCGACTCCTTAGCTCCGTCGAGGTCCACGACGTGGATACGGTGTACTCCGGCATCAGCAAACATCTTGGCCGCATCGACGGGGCTTTTATAATAGACCGTCTTTTCGTTATAATCGCCCTGCGAAAGTCTTACACACTCGCCACCTATTATATCTATGGCCGGAATCAGTTCTGTTCTTCTCTCCATCATAACACTCCCTTGCTGCTCGGCAGCTCATAGTTGAACGGTTCTCTGCGTACTGCCGCCTTCAACGCCCTTGCAAAGGCCTTGAACACTGCCTCTATAAGATGATGATTGTTATCACCGCGAGCCTCCACATGCAGATTGCAACGCATCTCGGCACAGAGCGACTTGAAGAAATGTTCAAACATCTCGGTTGGGACATCCCCCACCCTTTCGCGCGTGAACGGCACACTCCAACGGAAATCGATACGACCGCCGAAATCGAGCAATACCAAAGCGTCACACTCGTCCATAGGCAGAGCAAAGCCATAACGTCCAATGCCGCGCTTGTCGCCCAACGCTTTCATCACAGCCTCTCCGAGCGCTATGGCCACATCCTCGATTGTGTGGTGTTCATCGACCTGCAAATCGCCTCGTGCCACAATACGCAACCCGATACCGGCATGATGAACAATCTGGTCGAGCATATGATTGAAGAATTCCAACCCCGTATCTATCTCCGAGTCGATATTTCCATCGAAATCCACCGTCACCGCCACACTCGTCTCGCGTGTATTGCGGGCCATCTCAACCACACGCACACTGCGACGTACTCTTTCGGCCACCGCAGCCCAATCGTCACTCACAAACTCACACACACCTTCGTCCAACCCCGCTTCCGAAAGCATCTCCGCACCTCGGTCGGTCGGCTGGAACAGAACGGCTCGTGCCCCCAGATTGCGAGCCAGCAGCACATCTGTAATTCGGTCGCCGATGACCCAACTGTTCGCAAGGTCGTATTCGCCTCCCAGATAGCGACCGAACATTCCCGTACCCGGTTTGCGCGTGGGAGCGTTTTCTTCGGGCATGGTGGGGTCGATGAGCTGGTCGTCAAACCCTACTCCCTCCCCCGACAGAGTCTCCAACATCTTGTTGTGGGCCGGCAGAAAGGTCTCCATAGGGAACGAATCGGTCCCCAATCCGTCCTGATTGCTCACCATGACAAGTTCACAATCAGCGGCACGCAACACTCTCAATCCGGAAATGGCACCTCGCACAAACGAGAGTTTTTCCAGACTGTCCACCTGAAAATCGACAGGAGGCTCCTGAATAATGGTACCGTCGCGGTCGATAAATATGGCTCTTCTCTTCTGCATATATCACATCACTTGAATCGTTTCACAATCTCCAACATACGGTCGTTCTCCGACGGAGTGCCGATGGTTATTCTCAAACAACCCTCACACCCTCTTACCGACGAACGGTCCCGCACGATAACTCCCTCCTCTATGAGCGTCTCATAGAGCCTGCGGGCATCGCTCACTCTTGCCAGAACAAAGTTGGCATCGCTCTCAAACACCCTCTTCACACACCCTGCTCCGGCCAGTTCCTCCGCCACTCTCTCACGCTGGTTCACTATCTCGCTCACCTGTTTCTCAACTCCTTCGGCCAGCAGTTTCATTGCCGCGTCCATACCCGTAATGTTTATGTTGTAGGGATACTTGACCCTCGCAAAAAGTTCCATCACCTGCTCCGACCCGAAAGCCAATCCCAAACGCAAACCCGCCATGCCCCATGCCTTGGAGAGTGTCTGCAAAACGATAAGGTTGGGATACCGTTCCAAATCGTTCAATAACGACTCCT
>JAZODY010000259.1:0-4204 GCA_045597245.1 Tidjanibacter sp. | reverse complement strand
CCCAACGCATATACATACGCATCAACATCGACGCCCAGTCGAGGCTCTCCGTACCGCCTGCTCCGGCATTGATGTCCAATATGGCACCCATCTTGTCCTCCTCGTTGCGCAACATGTTACGCATCTCCAATGCCTCAACGGCTTCAAGAGTGGAGGCATACAACTCGTCCAACTCCTCTTCCGATGCACCGCCCTCGCGCACAAACTCGGGCATATACTCCAAGTCGTCGCACAGAGCCGCCACCTTGTCGAAGTCGGTAATCCAACTTTTGATGGAGGCCACAAGTTTCAACTGCTTCTCGGCCTGCTCGGGCGCATCCCAAAAATCGGGTGCCAGAGTCTTGGCCTGCTCCCGCTCAAAATCCTCTCGTTTGGCATCCATGGCCAGATAGTGATTGAGGTCATCTTTGCGCTTAACGAGTTCCTTTATCTGTTCTGTCGTAATCATTCAACACTAAAATTTTTTTCTTACTTCTGCTCTCGCGGTCCTCTTTCTATCCGGCCGCCATACATTTGATTCCTTTCGCCTCCACACGTGCCGCAATGGCCCTCAACTCCTCCACCGAAACCTTATCAAGCGTTTTGAGCGGTGTGTCGCGGTCCAAAGAGTAAATCATAACATCTCTCGGCGCAATCTCCTCCAAGAGCCTCAACCACGCCTCCACCTCCTCGTCGGTCGTATTGTCCACCCTGACGCCCTCAATTTCACCCCTGAGGAACATGGTCTGCACCGTCAATCGGCCCTCAAACAGCTTCATCTTCTCCACCGTATCGGCCACCGACCAATCGCCCTGAGGATTGTTCACAAGGCGTGCCGTGGCATCGAAAGCCGAATCGAGTTTCAGTATGTTGTTATCCACCCTCATCAACGCTCTGCGCACACTCTCGCGCCCAATCATCGTGGCATTGCTCAGCACCGAAATTCCGGCCGAAGGACACAGCCTGTCGCGCAAAGCGACGGTATCGTCTATCACCGCCTCGAACTCCGGATGGAGCGTGGGCTCGCCATTGCCGGCAAAGGTAATCACATCGGGAGGAGTCCCCTCGGCTGTCATCTCTGTGAGTTTGGCCTCCAACAGTTCACGCACATCCTCGCGTCTGTTGAATTGCGGTTTCATGCCCGACGTACGCCATCCGCACTCGCAATAGACACACTCAAACGAGCACAATTTGCAATGCAACGGCAACAGATTGACACCCAATGACAATCCCAGTCGGCGGCTATGTACCGGCCCGAAAATAACATCCTCAAACAATGCCGTCATTTTTTCAATTATTTAGTTTCGTTTCATTACTCGGGCTGCGTCACGCAACCATCATCACTCTTCCAGAGTTGCATCGCCTGTCCCAATGCCACAATCATGAGCTACATCGTACGGCTCAAAGTTGCACCTAAAAAGTCACTCTGCCCCACCGACATACATCAGAACGGCAGGTCGTCGGGGTCTTCAATCGGAGCATCCACCTGCGGCACAGACGGTTGCTGATAAGATTGCTGGTAGGAAGGCTGTTGATATTGTGGTTGGGCCTGATATTGCTGTTGCGGAGCCTGATATTGCGGAGCCTGCTGGTAACCTCCTTGCGGTGCGCCCTCGGGACGACGACCCAGCAACTTCATCTCGTTGGCCACTATCTCCGTAGAGTAACGCTTGTTTCCCTGCTGGTCGGTCCACTCGCGTGTGCGGATGCTGCCCTCAATATAGAGCTGCGTTCCTTTGCGCACATAGCGGTCGGCCACATCGGCCAGATTGCGCCACAAAGTGACACGATGCCATTCGGTGTGTTCCACCGTCTCCTGCGTTTCGCGATTTCTCATTCTCTCGGTGGTTGCAAGATTAAGGCGTGCCACTTTCACACCGCTCTCCAAACTTCTCACCTCGGGGTCGGCACCCACATTACCCACCAATATTACCTTGTTAATCATAGTTTTGTTTTTTATTTATTGTTTACTCTGTCTCTCCTTTCTCTACGCTCCTTCTCAACCCATTCGCTCCAACATTCCCTCCACAAGTCGGGCGACCTTCTCTCCTGTTCGCCTGCCTTCGCTCACAACGGTGGCGTGGTCCACGACCTCATCGGAGATAATCATATTGGTCACAACCGACACTCCGAATACCGAGATTCCCATGTGACGGGCCGCAATGACCTCGGGGGTGGTGGACATTCCCACCACATCGGCACCCACTGCCGCAAAATATCGACACTCGGCGTTGGTCTCGAACGACGGTCCCGTAGTGCCCAGATAGCATCCGTGGCGCAACTCCAAACCCTGCTCGGCAGCCACCTCGTCGGCCAGTGCAATCAGGCCCTTGTCATAAGGTTCGCTCATGGCCGGAAAACGGGGGCCGAGCACCTCCTCGTTGGGACCGATGAGCGGATTGGGAATAAGATTGATATGGTCCGTAATCACCATCACGTCGCCCGTCCTGAACGCAGGATTGAGGCCGCCGCTGGCATTGGACACCACCAACGCGGTTATACCCATGCGGGCCATGACCCTCACCGGCAAAACTACCTGCTGAGGAGTCCAGCCCTCATAGTAATGCAGGCGGCCCTGCATGGCCACCACTCTGCGACCAGACAGCAGACCGAAAATGAATCTGCCGTGGTGACCGGCAACCGTACTGACCGGAAATTCGGGAATATCGGCATACTCCACCGTGGCACAGACATCGATATGGTCGGCCACATCGCCCAGTCCGCTGCCCAACACAATTCCCACCTCAGGGATAAAATCGACACGCTCTCTTATGAAAGCGGCCACACTATCAATCTGTCTCAATAACATTGTATATGGCTCTCAAAAATTCTCTCTCGTCTTCATCCACGAACCGCATCTTCATAGGCAGAACGTACAGCCTGTCTTTCAGCAGCTTAGGCAATCGTGTACTGCCCGCGAGTTTCACGGCATCCTTCTCGGTGGTCACCGCAATCGGTTGCTCCTCGCCATAGTGTTCCAATCTCTTGGCAACACATTTCATATCGCCCACCGTATAGACATGATGGTCGGCAAACGCAATGCTCTCCAACACCTTACATCTCTCTCCCACCGCCTCTTCGAACGGCCCGGGATTTCCTATGCCCGAAAAGACCACCGCCGTTTCACGATGCTCTCCATGCACTCCTCCCTCGGTTAGCGGCCTCAACTCGCCATAACTCATGGTCGAGAAAAATAGTCGGCATCCCTCACGCACTCCCGCAGATTGGGCCACAATGCTCTTCTGCGCCTCGGTAAGGCATCCCGGGGTCTTGGTCACCACCACCACATCGGCCCTGCGCAATTGGCGACGCTCGTCGCGCAGGTTGCCCAATGGCAGAAAATGGTCCTCCGACACCGGTCGCGTGAAATCCAACAACACAACATTCACCGCAGGGCGTATGGCACGATGTTGAAATCCGTCGTCCATGACCACGATGTCGGTCTGCGGATACTTCTTCATAATGCGCTCCACACCTTTGTTGCGGTCTTCGCACACCACCACCGGCACATCGGGAAACTTCATCTTTATCTGCATGGGTTCGTCACCCGTATTCACAAACGACTGCTCCGCCGTAACCTCACGATAGCCCTTCGTGCGACGTCCGTAACCGCGTGAAAGCACCGCCGGATGGCGACCGTCGCGCAACAACGACCCGAGCAGAAACTCCACCATGGGGGTCTTTCCCGTACCGCCCACCGTAATGTTTCCCACACATATCACCGGCACGGCATGGCTCATCGAGCGCAACAGACCGATGTCATACATCGCATTGCGCACAAACACTCCGGCCCCGTAGAGGCTTGCCGCCATCGCCTTCAATAATCTCATCTCTCTCCTTATCTCTATCAATCGGAAACATGATTGCTCTTCTCCCTGAGCAGATGCAACAATTCGTCGCTTTCGGAACAACCTATCAGGTAGCGGCGCGAACCGCACACCACATCGACCATATCGTGTCGGCGCTTGCCATACACTCTCACCAACACCTTATGTCCCAAAGAAAATCCGCGCAAATCGAGATAATAACCATAGTAGCCGAAAAAGCCGAACGAGCCGCACAGGCATATCTTTCCACGCAGGTCGCCATACTCCACCGACGACACCTCTTCAAGCGGCAGATATGAACTCTCCAACACACACCTGACCTCCAACTCGTCATCATTCAACACCACCTTGCGCGGCACCGAAAGCACAAACAACGTGACCAGCACAGCCGCCACAAC
>JAZODY010000258.1:0-1836 GCA_045597245.1 Tidjanibacter sp. | reverse complement strand
GACAACACCACCGACGAAGGACGTGCGAAAAACCGACGAGTGGAGTTCGTGAAGATGTGACACCGACCTCAAACCTTAAAACTGCATAACCAGACAACAACCTCAAACCAAAACGAATATTGTCATGAAAAAGACCATAATGATTTTGCTGGCCCTGCTGCCCGTCATGGCTGCGGCCCAGACCGTTGAGGGTATCCTCGGCGACCTTCCCAAGTTACCCACGCCTCAGGAGTGGGCGCAGAACAACGGACACACCGAAGAATTCCTCGCCAAGATAGACGAACTCGAAGACAAACTTCTTACGGTGACCACCGCCAACGCTCCCGCGGCTGCTCAGCCCGTCGACCCTATGGCCATGTTTGCACAGATGCAGAGCAGCGGGGCGATGGACCCTATGGCACAGATGGCACAGATGCAGGCACAGCTGGCCGGCGCACAGGCCGTCATGCAGCAGGCCACCGACATGATGGCGAGGCTCAACCTCTCCGAGGCCGATCTCAAAAAGTTGGCCGACATGAGTGACGCCGAGGCCGAGGCCTTCGTCATGCAGCGCATGCAACAGAGCGGCATGACCACGGCGGAGCTGGCGGCGTTTGGCAACAACATGGCGGCCGCCATGCCTCAGAACGACGTGCCCGCAATGGACAATCCGCTGGGCTTTATGGAATATTTGGAGGCGGAGACGAAATTCGCCGAGCAGATGCAGTTGTTCAGGCAGCAGATGTCGGCGGCCGAGAATGAGGCCAACACACGCATTGCGGAGGTGTGGGCCAAGCAAAAACCCATCATTCAGGAGGCCACGGCAAAGCTCCCGGGGCTCGACGATGTGCTTCTGGGCGTGGTGACGCAGGCCGAACACGACTCGGCACATGCCCGCGTGCAGGCCATGCATGACGATTACAGTGCGACGGCTTACGGAATATGGACGGAGTTTATCATTGAGGTGCAGGGCAAGTGCAGGATTCTGCTCCAATATGCCCATGCGGCGGATGAGGCCAAAGCCAAAGCACCCAATATGATGGGCGGCATGTCTTTGGGCGCGTTACAGGCCCTTACGAGCAATGCGGTGTCGGTGGCGTCGCAATTAATCGAAATCACCGCCAGCGAGCCTGATTTGCCCTATTAACGACCGAAACAGGCCCCGCCGAGAGGGTGGGGCGGAGGAAGATGATAAGCCCTGCCGAAAATGTCGGCAGGGCAATGAAGAGAGAAAACCGCAACTCACAAAAAATATTTTTTATTAACCATCTAAATTTTTACTACTATGGCATTCTGTGGAAAATGTGGAAACCCCATTGAAGAAGGAATAAAATTCTGCCCCGCATGTGGCGCAGCAATCGAAACAGCAACCCCCGCTCCCGAGCCCGCACCTGCTCCCGCTCCCGAGCCCACCTCGGAGGAGAAGTTGGAAAAGGCAACCAAGACCATCGACTCGATGGCGCAGAAGTTGGGTAACACCGCCGACCACTCCACCGAGTTCGACAAGGCCGACGTGGAGGCCAACAAGGTGATGGCTCTGCTCTCCTATTTCGGAATCCTTGTCATCGTGCCGCTGTTGGCCGCCAAGGAGTCGCGTTACGCACGCTACCACGCCAATCAGGGTCTGGTGCTGTTGCTGGCCATGTTCGGCTACATCATTGCCGAAAGCATCGTTTCCGCCATCCTGCGCGCCGTGTTATTTAAGGCTCTCAATCTGTGGACCGTCTATTCGCTCTGCGGCACCATTCTCGACTTGGTATATGTGGGATTCTCCATCCTCGCCATCATCGGCATTGTGAACGTGCTCAACGGTCGTGCGAAGGAGTTGCCCATCATAGGCAAGTATCGTGTATTGAA
>JAZODY010000257.1:0-4134 GCA_045597245.1 Tidjanibacter sp. | reverse complement strand
CGCATGGATGTACGTGTACAGATAGTCAAGGACCTTGCCGAGGCCGGACTCCTGGAGAAGGTTGAGGACTACGACAACAAGGTAGGTTACAGCGAGCGCAATGCCGACACGGCAGTGGAGCCACGCCTGTGCATGCAGTGGTTCCTGCGCATGCAGCACTTTGCCGACATTGCATTGCCGCCGGTAATGGAAGACAGGCTCAAGTTCTACCCTGCAAAATACAAGACAACATACAACAATTGGCTCTCGAACATACAGGACTGGTGCATAAGCCGCCAGTTGTGGTGGGGGCACCGCATTCCCGCCTACTTCCTCCCCACAGCCGAGGGTGCCGACGAGAAGTTCGTCGTTGCCGAAAGCCGCGAGGAGGCACTTGTGCTCGCGAAAGCCATTCCCGGTTATGAGAACATCACAGCCGAGGAACTGCGCCACGATGAGGACGCACTCGACACTTGGTTCAGTTCATGGCTGTGGCCCATCTCGGTGTTCGACGGCATTAACAATCCCGAGAATCCCGACATCAAATATTACTATCCGACCGACGACCTCGTGACCGGTCCCGACATCATCTTCTTCTGGGTGGCCCGCATGATTATGGCCGGCTTGGAGTATAAGGGTGTGAAACCCTTCAAGAATGTCTATTTCACCGGTATCGTGCGCGATAAGTTGGGTCGCAAGATGAGCAAGCAATTGGGCAATTCGCCCGACCCGCTCGACTTGATTGCCAAGTATGGTGCCGATGGTGTGAGGGTGGCCATGTTGCTGTGCTCGTCGGCCGGAAACGACCTCATGTTCGACGAGGCTCTTTGTGAGCAGGGTCGCAATTTCGGCAACAAGATTTGGAATGCGTTCCGTTTGGTGAATAATTGGGAGGTGAACGACACTCTGCCCCAGAGCGAAACAAACCGATTGGCTGTGGAGTGGTTTGACAATGTGCTCAACAAGACATTGGCCGAGATTGACGACCATTTTGCCAACTACCGCATCTCGGATGCCATGATGACCATCTACAAACTCTTCTGGGATGAATTCTCGGGTTGGTACTTGGAGATGATTAAGCCTGCTTATCAGTGTCCGGCCGACAAGGTCACGATGGATGTCACGCGCGGATTCTTCGATAAGTTGCTCAAAGTGTTGCACCCCTTCATGCCGTTCGTTACGGAGGAGATATGGCAGTTTGTGTATGAGCGCGGCGAGGGCGACAGCATTGTGGTGAGCGACATGCCTGTGGCAGTAGAGTATGATGAGAAACTGCTGGCCGAGTTTGAGTTGATGAAGGAGAAGGTTACCTCCATCCGCAACATCCGCAACAAGCACAATCTGGCCATCAGGGAACAACTGACGCTCAAAGTGATTGCCGACGAGAACTACAATCCTCTGTTTGACGCCCCGCTCTGCAAGATGGCAAACATCAGCGGTGTGGAGTTGATTGAGGAGAAGGATGCGGCGGCCGAGAGTTTTATTGTGAAGACCACGCAGTACTTCGTGCCGGTGGGCAGCAACATCGATGTGGAGGAGGAGTTGAAAAAACTCGAAGCCGACCTTGCCTACCAGCAGGGATTCCTCCGTACGGTGATGGGCAAGCTCAACAACGAGAAGTTCATGGCTCACGCTCCGGCAAATGTGGTTGCCAACGAGCAGAACAAGAAGAGCGATGCCGAGTCGAAAATCAAGGCGTTGAGCGAGCGCATCGAGGCTCTGAAAAACATGTAGAGATATATGTGGCGCTCCTTGTTGGGGCCGTATCAAAGAGAACAAACCCGACGAGTCCGACTCGTCGGGTTTTTGTTTGTGATAGGATTGCCTTTTATTTGGACGTCAGGGGACGGGTAATCATTTCAGTACTGAGCCGAACAGTCGTGCGATGTAGCCGCAGCCGTAGCCGTAGAGCTGTATGAACGAGGTCCACACCGAGAGCAGACCTATGCGCAGGCCGTTGCGCAACGACGAGTCGATGAACCACACCGCCGCCGGTATCAGCAATACGGCGATTATTCGGAGTGTGAAGATAACTCCCATGAGTACCATCGCCACCGAGAACAGCGTGAAGAGTGCCGGCAGTGTATGTACGAGTTTTGTGGTCGAGGGGTGGCGTCTGTTCAACTCGATGCGTGCAGTTCCCGAGGCATAGACCTGTCGGAAGAAGGCTCGCGAATCGGTACGCCGCTTGTGACACACCTCGGCTCCGACCAGCAGATGGGGCTCGCCGCCGCTCTCAACAATCTTATAGCTGAAATCTATGTCCTCACCGTAGCGCATGTCGGAGAAACCTCCCACGCGCAGGAAGAGTTCGCGCGAAACACCCATGTTGAAACTGCGCGGAAAGAACTTGTCCAATCTCCCGCGGCGGCCGCCACGTATGCCGCCTGTGGTGAAAAACGAGGTCATGGAGTAGTTTACGGCCTTCTGCATGGGCGAGAAGTCGGCGGCCGCTTTGTCTGCCCCGCCCCAGAAGAGATAGGGGCTTGACATAACCACCGCCACATAGTCGGGCTCCACGATGCAGTCCGAGTCGAGAAAGACGAAGAAATCTCCCGTTGCATGTTCGGCTCCGTAGTTGCGTGCCGATGCGGGACCGCCGTTCTTCTTGGTAAGGTATTTTATGTCGAGACTCTCGGCATGACGTGCCACAACCTCGGCCGACGACAATGACGAGCCGTCCTCCACCACAACCACTTCGAAATCCTTGCGAGTCTGCCTCGAAAGCGTTTCCAACAATTCGTCTATCTCCTGCGGACGGTTATACAACGGTATGATTATGGATAGTTTCATCTCTCCGATTGGTTTTTCGTTTGGCGTGATTTCTCTTTCGCCCTCTCTTTTCTTTGAGGGGGGGCGCTCTTGTTTCCGTATCTTCTCTCTGTTCCTAAGCAAAACGGCACCACACAAGATTTATGGCGAATTACTCGCCCTGACTCATCTCAACCAACTTGTCGCGATAGGCCGAAAGGATGCGTGACTTGGAGATGAAACCCAAGTATCGGTTCTCCCTATCGACAACGGGAAGATTCCATGCGTGGCTTGCCTCAAACTTGTCCAACACCGACGAAAGCAACTCTTTTCTCATTATCGTGTCGGGCGGCTGTACCATGTAATGGGTTACGGGGTTGCCATATTTGCTCTTGTCGAACATGTCCACCCTCAGGTCGTCCAAGAAGATGATGCCGGCCAACTCTCCATTGTCGTTCACGACAGGGAAGACATTGCGCTTGGCCTTCATTATGCAGTGGGTCATCTCTTCGAGCGTGGCAGACTCTTTCACCGGCACGAAATCCTGTTCGAGCAGGCCGTCAACATTGAGGAACACCAATACGGATTGGTCCTTGTTGTGGGTGAGAAGTTCGTTGCGCTGGCGCAATTTTTTTGTGTATATAGAGTCGGGGTCGAGGTAGTATTCTATGGCGAACGAGAGCGACGACACCAACATCAGCGGCACAAAAAGTCCGTAGCCGCTTGCCAATTCGGCGATTAGGAATATGGAGGTGAGCGGTGCGTTCATCACGCCCGACATCACTCCTGCCATGCCCACCAGTGCAAAGGCTCCCACCGGAAGTTCCAATCCAAACCATGTGTTGCCGACAAAAGCTATCGTACCTCCCGTCACCGCACCCACAAAGAGCGACGGGGCAAATGTTCCGCCCACTCCTCCCGCGGCATTGGTGATGGCCATGGCTATTACTTTCACAAATATTATTATGGCCATGTAGAGTACAGCCACCCACGGAATGGCGCGGAACCGATAGAAAAGCGAGTTGTTGAACAACTCCTCCGGATTGCCGTGCATCATGTTCTCCATGGCCTCGTAGCCGGCACCGTAGAGCGGCGGGAATAGGAATATCAACACTCCCAAAGCAATGCCGCCAGCTATCCATCGTCCCGTCTGGGTCTTTATCTTCGATACCAAACCGCCTATGCGCGAGTTCATGCTCTTGAAATAGTACGAAACAAAGCCGCAAACTACGGCCATGATGGCATAGTAGGGCAGGTTTTTCAGGTGGAAAGTAGTGATTCCCGGGTTGAACTTGGGCTCGAATCCGTCCAGAAAGAAGGTGATTGCTGTGGCCGTCACAGCCGAAATCAGCAGTGGCACCACTGCCGACATGGTGATGTCCAGCATCAATATCTCCAATACGA
>JAZODY010000256.1:0-5483 GCA_045597245.1 Tidjanibacter sp. | reverse complement strand
CTCTCTCTCTCTCTCTCTCTCTGTTTAAAAATCGTCTTTCAGTGCTATTGTGCGGGTGGTGCGGTCGTAGCGGAGCAGTGTGCCGGCCAGCAGACGTTCCATTCCGTCGCCCTCGATGAAGTGTTCGGTCGTGCGACACGTTATGCCTCCCCCCTCAATCAGCGCAATGGTGTCGCAGGTTTTCAGGGCGATGTCGAGGTCGTGGGTGGAGCATACGATGCACTTGTCTTGTTCGGCGGCCAGATGTTTGAGCAACATGAATATCTCATATTTGTTCGGCATGTCGAGAAATGCGGTCGGCTCGTCGAGCAGGATTATCGGGGTGTCTTGTGCCAAAGCGCGGGCAATCATCACGCGCTGGCGTTCGCCGTCACTCAGGTTGGCTATGCACTTCTGAGAGAACGAACTCATGCCCACCATGTTCAGCGCCTCCTCCGTCTTGTTGCGGTCCTGTGCCGAGAGGCGGCCCGTCCAATCGGTGTGTGGCGCACGGCCAAGTGCCACCACGTCGAAGACCCTCAGGTCTGCCGTGCGCACCTCCTCGGTGGAGACAAAGGCTATGGCCAAAGCCGTCTGGTGGCGTGACAGAGTGGCGGCATCGTGCCCCTCAATCTCCACACGTCCCGCCAGTGGCGGTCTCAGTCCCGCCATCGTGCGCAACAGGGTGCTCTTGCCTGCTCCGTTGCGGCCCACCAAAGCGGTGAAACGGCCCGCCTCAAACGAGAGGTCCGCACTCTCCATGAGGGTCCGGCCTTCGTAGCCGGTGGCGAGCGAACAGAGGGTTATGGGGTGTGTGACGGGGTTGTTCATGGCTGTGGGGTCAGAGTGAGTTTTTGCGGTTGCGTATGATGACTGCTATAATAATAGGTATGCCCACCAATGCCGTAATGGTGTTTATGGGGAGTGTGTAACCCGTAGTGGGCAGTTGCGAAACAAGGTCGCAGGCCAGCATCACCACTGCACCCGTCAGCATCGTGGCGGGCAGCAGTACGCTGTGGTCGGCCTCGCGGAAGAGCATGCGGGCCACGTGGGGAATGGCAAGGCCCACAAATCCTATCGGGCCGCAATAGGCGGTCACCGTTCCGGCCAGCATCACCGTGGCCAGCGAGATGAGCTGGTGAGTGAGTTTGGTGTTGAGCCCCATGGTGGCGGCATAGTTCTCGCCCAGCAACAACATGTTGAGCGGTTTGATGAGCGACAGCGACAGCACCAGTCCCGCCACGATGACGGGCACCATCAGGCCCAACTGCGTCGCCGAAACGCTGCCCAGCGAACCCATTGTCCACACCACGTATGATTTCAGCGCACTCTCGGGACTGAGGTATTGCAACACCTCCACCACCGCGGTGGCCGCACTGCCGAACATCATTCCCAGAATCAGTATCACCATTATATCCTTTATGCGGGCCGACACCGCCATCACTGCCGCCATTATCAGTGCCGCTCCCAGCCATGCCGCACCCACCACGCCGAAGTTGCGCATCGCGGGGCCGAGTTCCACACCCAGCAGCGGCAGACCGAGCAGAAATATCGACACGCCCAAACTCGCACCCGAACTGACGCCCAGCACATAGGGGCCCGCCAAAGGATTGCGGAACAGGGTCTGCATCTGCAATCCCACGCACGATAGCGACATGCCGGCCAATACGGCCGTGACCGCTTTGGGCAATCGGAAGTTGAGCGTGATGTAGCGCGTCGTCTCCTCGCACTCGCCACCCGTGACGGCCGCCCAGATGTCGCGCAACGGCAGACCGACCGAGCCGAGCGCAATGTCGGCGGCAAAGAGTATGACCAGCAATACGGTCAGAATACAAAACAGCGCTCTCTTTCTCATTTTTGTTTGTCGTAAATGTTTTGCGGTCCGTTCTTTCCTCGGCTATCGGATGCAACTTTGTTGCATGCCGCACTTTTTTGTTTGTCGTAAATGTTTTGCGGTCCGTTCCTTTCCTCGGCTATCGGATGCAACTTTGTTGCATTCTCAATACACTCCCCCTAAACAAAAACGCCCCCTAAACAAAAACGCCCCCTGAACAAAAACGCACCTTGAACAAAACTTTCAGCGCAGTTGCTTGAAATAAAACAGCTCCTGCGCGTCTGTTTCGGGGTGGAGGATGTTTATCATGTCGTTCAGTACCATGTCGGCACGCAACGCTCCCGATTCCCAGAAGTCGCTGCCGCCCGACGGGGTCATCCTCTTTGTGGAGTTATAGACACGTCCCTCGGTCACCACCGGCAACTCTGCGAACTTGGGATTCAAGGCTTTCAACTCCTCCATGCTGTCCGCCTGACCCGGGTTGAGCCAGATGTCCGACCCGCCCAGATGGATGTAGGCCGCCTCGCTGCTCAACGGACGGCTTATCTCGTTGTCGTGTCCGCTGCACACATACTCGCCTGCCGCATCCTCTATGAGCGACACTATGTAGCTGCGGTCGCCCGGCACGAACCATGTGTCGCGGTAGGGGGCATTGAGCATCACTCTCGGCCGTTCGGAAAATTCGGCCGCACGCTCTTTGAGCGCGAGGTAGTTGTCTTCTATCGTGCCGAACAGCTCCTCGGCCTCCGCGCGGCAGCCATATATCTCGCCCATCGCAACGACCCATTCCGATTTGCCCAACGGGCTCTGCTCCAAGTAGTCGCAGATGTAGAATGCACAGATGTTCATCTCGGCGAGCTTGTTTACCACCGAGGTGTTTTCGCCTGCCACGCCGTAGATGAATACCATGTCGGGGTCGATGGCGGCCAGCAACTCGTAGTTGATGTTGGCGTCGTACCCCACGTCCTTCACTTCACCGCGCCCGATGGCCGCCCTCACATCGGGGTTGCTCACGAAGTCGGTGCCCGAAACCCCTTTTACGGAGGCGGTTCCGCCCACCGCATCGATGAAGGCAATGTGGCTGGTGGACATACATACCACCCTCTCCGGTCGGCTCTCTATCACTTCGCCCTCGAAACCTTCGGGGGCCGCCTCGCCGTTGCGGGAGATGAAGAGGTCGCGCGTGATGTCGCGTGCGCCCTGCCACGGATTGCGAATTCTCAGCACCGAGGAACTCTCTCCCGCATCGAATATCTCGAAACTTGTCGCATGGCGCGGTTTGTAGGAGGGCTCGCCGAGGTCGGCAACGCTGCTTTGCGAGTTGCAGCCGTATGACCATATCATGCCGAGTGTTAGTATGATGATTATTGCAATGTGGCGTTTCATGACAATATCCTTAGTGGCGATTGACGGGCAGCAAAGTTAATGATTTTTTCGTCTACATGTTCCCTTCGGTGTGCTTATTTTGTTATTTGTTTCACACTCAGGGAGCGTATTCGCAAAATAATTCGTATCTTCGTCGTGACGAAGGAGAAAAGAAGAGGACCGACGTCTGATGAATATTATGAAAACAACAGAACTATTGAGAGTTGTGCTGGCAACGGTCTGCCTGCTGTGTCGTGTCTCGGGTGTGGAGGCACAGAATTTCGTGACGGGGCAGCGCATGCCGCGTCTCAATTCGCAGGAGTGGCTGGGAGGCAAACCCGAGTTGAAACGCTCCTTTGTGTTGGTGGAGTTCTTCTCGTCGAACAATGCGACGGTCATGTCGCATGTCGATACGCTCAACCGTCTGGCCGAGGAGTATGACGGCCGTATGGAGGTGGTTGTTGTGAGCAAGGACCCCGCGGAGGTTATGGAGCAGGTCTTCGGTGCGGAGAGCGGTTGCCATGTGGCGGTGGACGGAGAGGGCAGGCTGTTCGACGCTTTCGGTGTGAGATTTGTGCCCTGCACCATGCTGCTCGACCAGCGCGGCAGGGTGGCGTGGAGCGGAAATCCGATGACCGTGGGACGCGAGCGGATTGAGGAGTTGATACGATAAGAGAGAAACATAAAAAGAGCTGAATATTTTTTTGTCATGGAGAACAATGTAGAACATTACGAGTTGCAACACCGAGAGGAGCATACCGACAGTGCGCTCTCCATTGCCGAGGGCGTGGCGGAGCACCCCATAGTGAATCCCCATTTTCATCATGTGCATCGTCGCCGATTCACCACCGAGCAGTATGTGGAGGGAATCTTGGCGGGCGATATATCCATGTTGTCGCAGGCCATCACGTTGGTGGAGAGTAATAAGGCAGGGCACTATGCTCAGGCGCAGGAGATTATCGAGCGTTGTCTGCCCTATTCCGGCCGTTCGGTGAGAATCGGTATCACCGGTGTGCCGGGTGCGGGAAAGTCCACCTTCATTGAGGCGGTGGGCGGCATGGTGACTGCTCTGGGGCATAAGCTGGCGGTGTTGGCCATCGACCCTTCGTCGAATCGTAGCGGAGGCTCCATTCTGGGCGACAAGACCCGCATGGAGAGCATTGCGCACAATCCCGATGTCTTTATCCGTCCCTCCCCGAGTGCGGGTTCGTTGGGCGGTGTGGCACGCAAGACGCGCGAGTCCATCATTCTGTGCGAGGCTGCCGGATTCGACGTCGTCTTCATCGAGACGGTGGGAGTGGGGCAGAGCGAGACCACGGTTCACTCCATGGTGGATATGTTCATGCTGTTGCAGATTTCGGGTGCGGGTGACGAGTTGCAGGGAATCAAGCGAGGCATCATGGAGATGGCCGACCTTGTGGTCATCACCAAGTGCGACGGCAACAATGTGAACAATGCCAAGTTGGCCCAGCGACAGATTAAAAATGCGCTCAATCTCTTCCCCGAGCCCGATTCGGGATGGCGTCCGCGCGTGCTGACCTGCTCGTCGGTGAAGGGCGAGGGACTGGGCGATGTGTGGGGCGGCATCGAGGAGTATATGGAGTTCATCAAGGCCAACGGATATTTTGTGCATCATCGTCAGGAGCAGAGCAAATACCGTATGTATGAGACCATTAACGAGGCTCTGCGTCAGCACTTCTACGGCAATCCGCGCATCGAGGCGGCATTGCAGAGTTGCGAGGAGCGGCTGCTCGGCATGAAGATGAGCTCTTATGCTGCGGCCCACGAGTTGCTCGACCTCTATTTCGACAACAAGGAGTGATGCTCCCTGCCGGGCCTTGCGGTCCGATATTTGCGGAGGACGAAGAAGATATGCTCCGTTGCGGGAACTGTTGTTTCGGCAACGGAGTTTTTTTATGATGTGAAGGTCGGTTTTTGTGTGGTTGCGGAACTTGATGCGATGGGCGGTGCGGTGCGGGCATGCGGTGCGGACCGAAGACTACGCCTCCGCCTTTGCGGTGCTCTCTGCAACCTCGGCCTCGGGGGCAGGCTCCGCTTCGGAAACCACCTCGGGGGCGGCTTCCGGCCCTGTTACAATCTCCGGCATCGGCTCCGATGCGGCCGACTTGGAGGCGGCGTTTTTCAGCTGGGCGGCTTTCTCGCTTATGTTGCTCTTTATCTTCGATAGCTGCTCCGATGCGACGGCCATCATCTCGTCGTGCCTGCTCTTCAATTTCGATGCGGGCGACGTGTGGCGATGTTCGGTGCGGGGTGAAAAACTTATTGTTTCGGCCTCCATGATGCG
>JAZODY010000255.1:0-2850 GCA_045597245.1 Tidjanibacter sp. | reverse complement strand
AAGAGGGTGGAGAAGAGGGCAATGAAGGAGATGCGGGAAACGACAGCGAGGACAACACCTCCGATAATATTAAGTTCAACGGCCCGATGGTGAAGAAGTTGCTGGTATATGATGTTGATGTGGATTCCGGCGACGAGGAGTTGATGACTACTGCCACATTTGAATACGATATCCAATATAATCGACTCACCAACTGCGTTTTGCGTTATGATGAGGGAGAATATGACTATGAGGAATATATCTTCACATGGCCGGACGCGATTAGCAACACGCTGAAAGTTAAAGTCAATGATTGGATTCAAATCAATGAAGAAGACATTGAATATGATGGCTATGAACAAGACATGAGTTTGGACGATACGGGCAAAATCATATATGCAACTTCGGGGGTGGCCGAGGGAGAACACACAACATTACACTACAATGGCGACAAGTTAGTCAATATTGAATACAGCGACGGAAGAGTATCTGACATTGAGTGGGAGGCAAACAACCTGACCACTTACAACACTTACGACACGCTGGAAAACTCAAATGAGCCACACTACAAGGAGACATACACTTTTGGAAATCTTAGAAACTATTTCCTCAATAGCGCGGTTGACCCCGTGATGCTGTCTGTGAACACATTCATGCCTTGGTCTTTCGGCATGGCGGGCCGCCACAACGACATGGCAATTGAAACTATCAAATACACCTTTGATGGCGAGGAATCATCCACCACAACACATATCAGTTATACCCTTGAAGAGCATATTTTAACCAGAGTGGACCTTTATTACAAAAATGGCGATGTGGTAGAGCAGCACGAATATCTCTTGTTGGAATACCATCAATAATATCCGTCTACGGAAAGAGCATACGACCGTAATGTAAGGTCGGCAAATAATGAAGAGAGGTTGTGAACAATTCGTTTCACAATCTCTCTTCGTATTATGATAAAGAGAACGGAGAGCGGCAAAGGGGTGACGTAACACAAATTTGACCGAGGATTATTAATTATTCACCAAAAGTTATGTGCAGTCCGATTATTTTCTGTACCTTTCGCAGTTGTTTGACAAGATGAACACGCAGAAAGATGATTCGTCATGTCTTCACAGTCCGCAAAAGCGACGAAAACCAAACAAATAATAAAAACCAAAAGAAGATGAAAAAAATCGTTATTTCGTTATGTGCCGTACTCTTTACTGCAACGGCAATCAATGCGCAGAACAGTCTGTCGAGCGAGTATGCTTACAGAGTGAAGAACGAGGGTTTCTCCAATTCTCAGGTGGAGCAACTCGCCCAATTCATGACCGATGACATGGGTCCGCGTCTTGCCGCATCGCAGCTCAAACTCAGAGCCGAAAAGATGGTGATTGAGAAACTCGCCGAGATGGGATTTTCCAACCCCAGAACCGAATACGCCTATGACTTCCCCAAAGGCGGTTGGGACAACCAGATGAACTATGTGGCCATGACCGCACCGTACTATTGCAGTTTTGCCGCCAATCCCAAAGCATGGTCGGGCAGCACCGACGGTTTGGTGAAAGGTGAGTGCGTACTGCTTGAAGTGAACACCAAAGAGGATTTGGAAAAATACAAAGGCAAACTTGCCGGCAAAATCGTCATCATGCCTGCCACCATCACTTATGAGATGAAGTTCACTCCGTTGGCAACCCGTCTTACCGAGGATGAGTTGGCAGAGTTGGCCAAAGACCCGCGCCCCACATCGAGCAACCGTCGCTATTCGTTGCCCAGCAACTATATGGCAATGCGCGAGTTGCAGCAGGCCACCACAGCCATGCTCAAAGAGGAGGGTGTGCTGGCCATCATCTCCGACGGCGGCACCTTCAACGTACCCAGCTCGCGCGGTGTGCAATATGCGGTCGGACAGCCCGAACCAACTCCCGAAATCATCCTTCCCATAGAGGACCACGGCCGTATGGCCCGCATGTTGGCCAAAGGCGAAAATGTGGAGATGGAGTTGAACATCAAAAACATCTTCACCGACAACCAGCGTATCAACAACGTTGTGGCCGAGATTCCGGGCAGCGACCCGAAATTGAAAGATGAGGTTGTGATGTTGGGTGCACATTTCGACTCATGGCATGGCGGCACGGGCGGTGCCGACAACGCATCGGGATGCATTGTGATGATGGAGGCCATGCGTATAATCAAAGCTCTCGGCATTCAGCCCAAACGCACCATCCGTCTTGCATTGTGGGGTGGTGAAGAGCAAGGTCTCTACGGTTCGAGAGGCTACGCCAACAACTTCCTCTACGACAGCGAAAAAGGCAAGAAACTCGACGGCTATGACAATTTCGCACTTTATCTCAATATGGATAACGGCTCGGGTCGTTTCCGCGGAATATATCTCGAAGAGAACGACCAAGCCATTCCCTTCTTCGAGACTTGGAAGAAACAGATTGAGTCGCTGGGATTCAACACCCTTTCATTGCGCCGTACGGGAAGCACCGACCATGTCACGTTCAACAGCTTGGGACTGCCGGCATATCAGTTCATTCAGGACGAGTTGGAGTATGGTCGCACCTACCACACGGTAATGGATACTTATGAGCGTCTTTCTCTCGATGACCTGAGGGTAGATGCAGTGATTGTGGCATGGCTTGCACTGAATGCAGCTATGGACGAGGACCGCATCCCCGTAAAATCTGGTTATCCCGAGAATCTTGCTGCGGGCCGCAGATAAAAAAGTGCAGACCGAAGCAGAAAAAACATCGGAGCGAAGTCATCAATCTGACTTCGCTCCGATGTTTTATGGATAAATCCGACAGGGATGGGAGAGAGATTAATCTCAAATAAATCTCAGGCATGGACAGTAATTAAGTCGGATCGTAGCCATGTCGT
>JAZODY010000254.1:0-3936 GCA_045597245.1 Tidjanibacter sp. | reverse complement strand
ACTTCTGGTCGAAGATGCAGTTGGTTGAGCTGATGGGTATGCACGAGAATGCACTCGGTTTCAGTCCCACCGATGGTGCGGAGTTGGCAAAGTACACCTTCTCGAAATTGTGCAATGTGATTATTTATGTGGTATGGTTTGTCGCTCTCTGGTTCCATCTTACCCACGGTGTATGGAGCATGCTCCACACTGCCGGAATGAACAACAAACGTTGGATGAAACCTTTGAAGTGTATCTCCACCATCGTGGCAACGCTCATCGTGGGTGGTTTCCTTGCCACCGTTTTGGCCGTATATTTCAGCAGCCTGTAATAATCCGTTTATGAAATAATCAAAAATAAAAAGATATGTTGAAGATAGAATCCAAAGTTCCACAGGGCCCCATTGCAGAGAAATGGACGAAGTATAAAGGCGAAATTAAAATCGTCAGCCCTGCCAACAAACGTAAATTGGACATTATTATAATCGGTACCGGTCTGGGAGGAGCATCGGCAGCTTCCACTCTGGGAGAGTTGGGTTATAACGTGAAGGTGTTCTGCATCTCGGATTCGCCCCGCCGCGCACACTCCATCGCTGCGCAGGGAGGTATCAATGCCGCAAAGAACTACCAGAACGATAACGACTCCATCTACCGTCTTTTCTACGATACCATCAAGGGAGGTGACTACCGTGCCCGCGAGGCCAACGTCTATCGTCTGGCCGAGGTGTCGAATCTCATCATCGACCAGTGTGTGGCTCAGGGAGTTCCCTTTGCTCGCGAATATGGCGGCACGCTGGACAACCGTTCGTTCGGTGGCGCACAGGTATCGCGTACGTTCTATGCCCGCGGTCAGACCGGTCAGCAGTTGTTGCTGGGTGCTTACGCTTCGCTGAACCGTCAGATTGCCAAAGGCAGTGTTAAGAGCTATCCGCGTCACGAGGTGTTGGATGTGGTTATTGTGGATGGTAAGGCAAGAGGTGTCATCACCCGCAATCTGGTTACGGGCGAGATTGAGCGCCACGGTGCTCACGCAGTTGTTATCGCCAGCGGCGGTTACGGAAACGTGTTCTTCCTCTCGACCAACGCAATGAACTCCAACGGTTCGTCGGCATGGCAGGCCTACAAACGCGGTGCGGCCTTTGCCAACCCCTGCTTCACACAGATTCACCCCACCTGTATCCCCGTTCACGGTACGCAGCAGAGCAAACTGACCCTTATGTCGGAGTCGTTGCGTAACGACGGTCGCATCTGGGTGCCTAAGAAGTTGGAGGATGTCGAGGCTCTGCGCACGAAAAAGAAGAAGGCTTCGGATATTCCCGAGGAGGACAGAGATTACTACTTGGAGCGTCGCTACCCCGCATTCGGAAACTTGGTTCCGCGTGACGTGGCATCGCGTGCCGCCAAGGAGCGTTGCGACGCAGGTTACGGTGTGAACGAGACCGGTCTGGCGGTGTTCCTCGATTTCAAGACGGCAATCGACCGTCTGGGCGAGGATGTCATCAAGGCCCGCTACGGCAACCTGTTCCAGATGTATGAGAAGATTACGGATACCAATCCTTATAAAGAACCTATGATGATTTATCCCGCCGTGCACTACACCATGGGCGGTCTGTGGGTTGATTACAACCTGATGACCACCGTTCCGGGTCTGTATGCGCTCGGTGAGGCCAACTTCTCGGACCACGGTGCCAACCGTCTGGGAGCATCGGCTCTGATGCAGGGTCTGGCCGACGGATATTTCGTACTGCCTTACACCATCGGCGACTATCTGTCGCACGAGATTCAGACGCCCAAAATCGACACCGCCACCAAGGAGTTCGACGAGGCCGAGAAGGCGGTCAAGGAGAAGATTGCGAAGTTGCTCTCGATAAATGGTTCGCAGCCGGTGGATGTGTTGCACAAGAAGTTGGGCAACATCATGAGGGACAATGTAGGTATGGCACGTACCAAAGAGAGTCTGAGCAAGGCCGTTGAGGAAATCAAGGCGTTGCGTGCGGAGTTCTGGAAGGACGTGAAGGTTACCGGAAGCAACGACGAGTTCAATCAGGAGTTGGAGAAGGCTTTGCGTCTGGCCGACTTCTTGGAGTTGGGCGAGTTGATGGCTCTCGATGCGCTCAACCGCAACGAGTCGTGCGGCGGTCATTTCCGCGAGGAGTTCCAGACCCCCGAGGGCGAGGCATTGCGCGACGACGAGAACTATGCTTATGTTGCCATCTGGGAGTACAAGGGCGAGAATCAGCAACCCGAACTCTACAAGGAGGAACTCAAATTCGAGTCCATCAAGGTGGCTCAGCGCAACTATAAGGATTAATTTCGGTAGTAAAAAAATTAAACTCAGAGCAATATGAATTTGAAACTTAAAATATGGCGTCAGCCTAACGCCAAAGCCAAAGGTAAATTTGAGGTTTACCACGTTGAGAATATCTCGCCGGACAGCTCGTTCTTGGAGATGCTCGACATATTGAACAACAATCTTATCAACGAGGGTAAAGAGCCTGTTGCATTCGACCACGACTGTCGCGAGGGTATCTGCGGTATGTGTTCGTTGCACATCAACGGCCATGCTCACGGACCCGACACCGAAATCACCACATGTCAGTTGCACATGCGCAAGTTTAAGGATGGCGATACCATCGTCATCGAGCCGTGGCGTTCGGCGGCTTTTCCGGTAATCAAAGACTTGGTTGTGGACCGCACCGCATTTGACAAGATTTTGCAGGCCGGCGGTTTTATCTCGGTGAATGCCGGTGGTGCACCCGATGCAAATGCCATCCTTATTCCGAAGGAGGCAGCCGAGGAGAGTATGGATGCAGCTGCATGTATCGGTTGCGGTGCATGTGTGGCAACCTGCAAGAACGGTTCGGCAATGTTGTTTGTGGCAGCGCGCGTATCGTCGTTGGCCAAGTTGCCTCAGGGTAGAGCCGAGGCCGCCAGAAGAGCCAAGTCGATGGTGAAGAAGATGGACGAGCTCGGATTCGGTGCCTGCACCAATACGGGAGCCTGCGAGGCCGAGTGCCCGAAGGGTATCACCATTTCGCACATCGCCCGCCTGAACCGCGAGTTCCTCTATGGAAAACACAATGACTGATTCCGGTCGCTGAAAGCATAAGAGAGCAGCCCCGCACAATGTGCGGGGCTGCTCCTGTTTTAAGGCGGAACCACCGGTCGAAGGCATTTTTTGGGGGGGGGTGTTGCTGCCGGTTCTCTTTATTGCGGATTTGCCGAATGAACGACTTTTCTGCGGGAGGAACGCTCTTTTGGCAGAAGAGCGACCTTCGGGTCAGAAGAGCAACTGCTCGTCGGGGTTCTTGCCCGTCAGACCCAGATGGGTGTAGGCCAATTCGGTGGCTTCACGACCGCGCGGAGTGCGTTTCAAAAATCCCTCTTTGATGAGGAACGGCTCATAGACATCCTCTATCGTGCCGGCATCCTCTCCCACCGCGGTGGCAATGGTGTTGAGACCCACGGGGCCGCCGGAGAATTTCAGGATAATCGTACTGAGGATTTTGTTGTCCATCTGGTCGAGACCGCGCGAATCGATGTTGAGTGCACCGAGGGCGTGACGTGTGATGTCGAGTGTGATGATGCCGTTGCCCTTCACCATGGCGAAATCCCTCACGCGACGCAGCAACGAGTTGGCTATGCGGGGCGTACCGCGACTTCGCAGTGCTATTTCATGCGAGGCATCCTTCTCGATGGGTATGTCGAGTATTCCTGCCGAGCGTTTCACTATGCCCGCCAGCACCGGCGTGTCATAGTACTCCAAATGGCAATTGATGCCGAAACGGGCGCGCAGAGGAGCCGTAAGCAGTCCGCTGCGGGTGGTGGCGCCTATGAGTGTGAAGGGATTGAGTTCTATCTGTATCGAGCGGGCGGAGGGACCTTTGTCGAGCACTATGTCTATGCGGTAGTCCTCCATGGCCGAGTAGAGATACTCCTCGATGATGGGGCTGAGGC
>JAZODY010000253.1:0-3815 GCA_045597245.1 Tidjanibacter sp. | reverse complement strand
TTCAAGGAGGATGCCGAGACGGATAGTTTGCAGGATGCGGTTGAAGAGTTGGGGTCGGATTTCACCGAAGAGGAGATAAGGCTGATAAGGATAAAATTCATGTGTGAACAAGGCAACTGACATAGGTGATGATGATGCGCTCTAAGAGAAACGGTCGCGGCGGAAGAGGGATGACTCCCCCGCAAGGCGACGTGAAGGCCAAGAAACATTTGGGACAGCACTTCTTGACGGATTTGAACATCGCTGCCCGCATCGCAGAGGCGATAGATGGAGGCGGGGATGTGTTGGAGGTGGGGTGCGGCATGGGGGTGCTGACTCAATTTCTGTTGCAACGCAAGGACATATCCACATGGGGAGTGGAGATTGACGGGGAGAGCATTGAGTATCTGCATGCTCATTTCCCGCATTTCGTACCCAATTTAATGGAAGGAGACTTTCTGAACATGAATTTGAAGGAGATGTTTCCCGACGGGGTGAAAGTTATAGGTAATTTTCCGTATAATATTTCGTCGCAAATATTTTTCAAAATAATTGAGTTTCGTGATATTGTACCCGAGTGTGTGGGTATGTTGCAGAAAGAGGTTGCTGTGCGTATAGCCGAAAGACCCGGAAGCAGAGATTATGGAATATTGAGTGTATTGTTGCAGGCTTGGTACGACATTGAATATCTGTTTACGGTGCATGAACATGTGTTTAATCCGCCGCCTAAGGTGAAGAGTGCGGTTGTAAGGCTGAAACGCAATAATGTCAGAGAGTTGGGGTGTGATGAAGGGCTGTTCGTAAAGGTGGTGAAGGCCTCGTTCGGTCAGCGAAGAAAGATGTTGAAGAACCCTTTGCGAGGAGTGTTTGGCGATTTCGGCGGAGAGGAGCATCGTTTCTTCTCGATGCGTGCCGAGCAGTTGTCGGTGGCCGATTTTGTGGAGCTGACCAATTGGGTGGCAGAGCACAGGGGGGGGTAGAGAGAGAGTTTTTAGAATAATAGTTTTCGAGTCGATATTTTAGGTTGGTATGTAAATTGTTCTGCTTATGCACAACAAAGAGATGCCAGAGAGTTGAAACAAATTGATGTTCAATTTTAAAATGTCGATTATGAGAAAATTATTATTAATCATGATTGTTGCCGCCACGGTGTGCGGCTGCAAAAACACACATCGAAATCACAAGTGGACCGAGGAACAGAAACGCGAGATGAAGCAGATGCTCGACATGTATCGCGATATGGTCTATTTGGAGAATCTTACCGATGCGGAGTTCCTTTTGTTTACCGACGATGTCGTGGATACGCTTGAAGCGGGTTTTCCAAACTATGTGGCATTTGTGGCCATGCCGGCCGTGAACGATACGGTGGATACCTATGTGGTGGCCACAATCGTGGAGGAGATAAAGGCCAACAGGAGAAACATGCGTCACATTTTCCCCTATGAACGTCTGGTGGCAAACAATATTTTGCCCGCCGGTATGCCGCATGAGCAGATATTGGAGTTTTATAACTGCATGGCGCAGAATGTGAATGGCTACTTCGGTTCTTATCAGGCGTTTGTCTATGGGGCGCTCAATTCGATGATTGATGACATGGTAATAGCCAATTTCCAGCAGAAGTGTGCTGCTCCTTATTGGACCGAAGAGACGGTGACCATCATACAGAGCAATTGATGGCAGAACGTTTCAGATGAGATATGCGGAATCGACCGAATGTCGATTCCGCATCGTTTTTATTCTCTATTTTGTTTGCGGATGCGCGATTCTATTTGCTCCATTTCGGGGTGATTCCTATGAATATCTCGAAGTGGATTCCCGGCATCGGGCGTGACAATACCGAGAGATACTCTTCGTCGAAAAGATTGTTTACGGAGCCTTTGAGGGAGAGGTCGGCCCAATCGAACGACAATGATTTCTCGACGGAGACGTTACTCATGTAGTAGCGAGGCAGGTGGCCGGTGAGGGTGACCTCATTGCTCGACATGGTGTAGCGCTCGCTGTAATAGCACCACTTGTAGAGCAACGACCAAGTGTGCCATGACAAAGTTCCCGTCACTGTCGCCGAGTATTCGGGAACATAGGGTAATTGTTTGCCCACAGATTTGTCTGCCTCCGATACGGGAACGCCTTCGTTTATGGATGGCGTCCACGAGAACGTACCGTCAAGTCCGATGCGCCATGTTTTGGAGAGCAGTATATCCATGTCGGTTTGCAACTCCATACCGTAGGCGTGCACCCTCTTTATGTTGCGGGGCGAGAAAAAACCTTTGACGGTGGGTAACCAAATTATCCAATTATCTATGTGAGAGTCGAACCAATTCACCGAGCCGGAGAGTTTATATCTGTCCTTCCTGCCTACGGCATAAGAGAGGCCGGCATCGTAACTCCATCCGTCTTCTTTTTTTAGGTCGGGATTGCCGCCCGGCATAAAGTAGAGGTCATTGAGAGTGGGAAAACGATAGTTGCGCGATAAGGAGGTCTTGACTGTCAGATTGCCTTGTTTTGAGATTACTCCGTCAAAGAACAGCGCCGGAACGAGTGGAGTCCATTCGTTGCCGTACATCTCTTCACGCATCACTATCGCCAGACCGATTCGGTCGGAGGGACGCCACTTGGCCGACAGGCTGCCCGCCAACTCGATACGTCCTTTTTTGTAACCGACCGTCGCCTTGTTGCCCTCCTGATTGATTACGCTTTTGTCGTGACTTGAAACAAAGTGTTGATGAGCAGACAGATTGGCCGAGAACATCCAATCATCTCCCACGTAATATTCGCCATCCAATTGACCATAGAAGGTATCTACCGCACTGCGGGAATGCGTCATGGGGGTCATGATGCCGTTGCCGACATCACGCTTGTAGTCGTATGCCATCCATGTGTGGGTGTAGCCTCCGTTGGCGGCGAGTTTCCAATCGGCACGCATGTGGTCCCACGATACCATGCTGCGGAGAGTGTGTTCTCGCTGGCGATTATCGAAATCGGTCTTCTCGCCGTGGTCCACCGTGAGCATGGCAAGCTCACGATTGGAGTTGATATAGCATGCATTCAGACCGAAACGGTCACCCCGTCCCGTGTTGTAATAGGCTTCCTGCAAAACATGAAAATCATTGTAGGCTCCGCTGCGGTTGCGTTCTATGGGATGATATTGACCAACGATGTTCAGTTGCTCGTCATAGATGTTCTCCTTTTTGTCGTGGTTGCGATATTTGAAATCGTTGGGCGAAGAGGAGTAGACGGCACGTGTGGATAGCTGCCAATGTTGATTGCCGTATGTCAGACGCAAGAATTCATCATAGGTGTCGAATGAGCCTATGCCTTGAATGTATTGCATGCCGAATCCGTCGGCCGCCGCCGGTCGGGTGGAGAGTTTCACCGCACCGCCGAGACCGCCTCCGGTCTCGTTTACAGACGATGTGCCGTGCAACAGTGAGGCATCGTCGATGAAATATGACGGAATCATCGAGAAGTCGGTCATGCCCAACATCGGGTTGTTGATGCGCATGCCGTTCCAAGTGACCTGTGTGTGAGAGGCGGATGTGCCGCGAAATGCCACCGTCGAGAGTGTGGCACGTCCATAGCTTTTGACAAACACCGGAGAGTTGAATGTGAGCACATCGGCCATGGAGAGGGCAATGTTCTCTTTCAATATCACCGAGTCGAATTTGGTCTGCTGTGTTCCAATCTCCTTCATGGGCTTTTGACCAAGTATGGTTACGTCGGGGATAGAGAAACCCTCCCGTTCCCAATCTTGCGTATTGTTTTGGGCCGATAAAAAACATGGCAATATCGCGGCAAAGAATCCGCAGATGATATGAAGTCGGAGGCCAAGCGGTCTT
>JAZODY010000252.1:0-11042 GCA_045597245.1 Tidjanibacter sp. | reverse complement strand
AATAGTGTTTATTTAGTTTTAGTTCACTTAGTTATGTAGTAGTTTTTCTCTCCCAAAAAATTGCGCGATACGGAACAACATCCCCTATCGACGCCATATTTAAACATCAACTCTTAAATCAATTTCAAATCACATGTAAAGATTTCCTCCATCTCTCTTTCTCTCCTTATTCAACTCCACTTGCTCTGTTTCACCACTTTACGCCGCTTCAAATCTGACCCCTCATCCCTTTTTCCACTAACCTTTTCACTGTTTCCGCCGCTTTTTTCGAGCAGAAACAATTACAATTCGAAAGTACAAAATTAATCCTTTTTTTGATTTTTTTAAAAATATTGGGCGAAAATATACTTTTTGGACAGAAATTCTTCCTCAATAAATCAAAACTTCCCCGACTTGTATAAATTCTTAACACCTCCGCATCGCAATGTATTATTTTTTAACAAATAGCCAGATTGGCCTTGCCGGCATGTGGCGGACAAGGCAGGCTGTTGCGGCATTTGAGGGCCAGCATCTCCATGTCGCGGCTGAGTTTTCCGTCTGTTATGGCGGCATAAATCTGTGTAGTCCTGATGTTTGTGTGTCCCAACATGGAGGCAATGCTCTCAATGGGGACCCCGTTGGCAAGGGCAACGGTGGTGGCAAACGTGTGTCTTGCAACATGGAAGGTAGGCACAAATGAGAGGCATGCGCGGTGGGCCAACCGACGCAATACATTGTTGCACTGCTTGTTGCTTGGCACCGAAAACACTCTCTCTTCGTCACTTCTGTACCTCTCCATGATGACCAGTGCGGCATCGAGCAGCCTCACCCGCACCGTCGTTCGCGTCTTGCAACGCTGAGTGACCACCCAGAGATGGTTATCGAACGAGCGACGTATATTGCTGTATGTAAGCGACCTGACATCGGAGTAGCTCAATCCCGTAAAACAGCAGAACAGAAAGATGTCTCTCACCAACTCCTCCGAGGGCGAGAGTCCGCCGAGCGACGAGAGACGCCGCAGCTCCGCCAAAGAGAGCATACCGCGCCGCCGAGGTTCGTGCCCGAAACAATACTCCGCAAAAGGGTCGCACACAATCTCTCCCCGTCGGCGCGCAGAGTTCACTATCTTTTTGAATGCCATCATGTAAACCGAAATGGTATTGACCGAACAGCCGCTCTCGCGCAGATACTTCTCAAACTCCTTGATGAGGCGCAGGTCCACGTCGCACATCCTCACATCTTCACGTCCCATTCGCTGACGAAGGAAACGACGCATGTGGTTCTCCACACACAGATATTTATTAAAGGTCGAGCGACTGCGCGTAACATCCACATCATAACCGAAAATCTGGTTATGTCGTTCAAAGGCCTCCACCACCGTTCCACCCTCACCCTCGCCTCTGAAACGTCGGAGCAGGAGCGACGCCGTAACCACCCCAAACTGCTGCAAGACAGCGTAATAGTGGGCATAAATCGTGTGACGTATGGAGTCGAGCGAACGGTTGGCGGCCACATCATCGACCCGCCGTCCGCGAACGCGATGCCGCTCCACCGACCAGCGTGCAGGCTCCACCCAGAGGTGGGTAGACACGGTGAACGACTCGCCCGACACAGTGACGCGACATGACAAAGGACACCGACCATCCTTGCGCGGTCGGTTGCGCCTGATGTAAAACAACACAGAAAACGTATTTCTCATAACCTGAATATTTAATTAGTTATCATGCACCATAAGACGGATGCGCCCCCCGAATTGGCAGCAGGAGAAGCAATCGGCCTATGGACCACACTGCATGACAAGATACACACAATCATCATATTATCTCCACCCTGCGTGGTAACGATTAGGCAATCCGTCGGGCCCCTCACGCACCTCAACGGCCGTCCATGCCCGACACCGCCATACCCAACAATCTGATTCCCAGCCATCAATCGCAACCCGACACCGCAATCGGGCAGGTTCGTTTTTGGGAGAGAAAAACTACTACATAACTAAGTGAACTAAAACTAAATAAACACTATTTAATAACAATTAAAATCAATCGTATGAAGAAAATTGTACTATCATTTTTTTCGGTTTTGCTGTGCTGCGTGATGGCAGTGGCGCAAAATCAGCGAGTAACGGGTACAGTTGTCGACAGTGACGGTAATGCGGTGGTAGGCGCCACGGCAGTGGTGAAAGGCACCAATACGGCCGCTGTGACCGACCTTGACGGTAAGTATGAAATCAACGCTCCGGCAGACGCCGTGTTGGTTTTCTCTTACGTGGGTATGACCCCCATTGAGGTATCCGTAGGAGGTAAGAGCGTCGTGAACGTCATCATGGCAGGCGACGCCACCGAGATTGACGACGTTGTCGTTACGGCTCTCGGTATGACTCGCCAACAGAAGAATCTCGGCTACGCTTCGAGCACCGTTAAGGCCGAGGAACTGACCCAGGGAAAAGGCGCAGACCTTGTGACAGGACTCATGGGTAAAGTGGCCGGTGTGAACATCACCCAGACGGGAGGTACGGGAACCTCGACCAAAGTAATCGTGCGCGGTTACTCGTCGCTCTCCTCCACCAACCAGCCCCTCTACGTTGTGGACGGAACGCCCATCAACAACTCGTCGAGCGGAACCATGGACTTGAATAACTCCATCGACTTCGGTTCGCAGGCCAACGACATCAACCCCGAGGATGTGGAGTCAATCAGCATTCTGAAAGGCGCCTCGGCAACGGCCCTCTACGGCAGCCGCGCCGCCAACGGTGTGATTATGATTACCACCAAGAAGGGTCGCGCCGGCGAGAAGGTGCGCGTGACCTACGACGGCTCGTTCTCGGCAATGACCATCCTGCGCGTACCGCAGACCCAGCAGACCTTCGGTCAGGGTTGGTTTTACAGCAACGACGGCGGCATAGGATTCGGTGTGACCAAAGACTATTTCGGCAACCGCGGCGAGACCGAGAACGGTTCGTGGGGTGCCATGCTCGACGGTCGTGAGGTGGAGTGGAACACCGGAGGTTACTACTACGGAGCCTACGATTCACCCCGCACCCGCACATACAGCGCAAAGAATTCGGTGAAGGATTTCTACCAGACCGGTTTCGAGACCAACAACACCGTCTCGGTGAGCGGTGGCGGCGAGAACACCGGCTTCTACGCATCCTACGGCAACACCTACTCCAACGGTATTCTGCCCGGAAGCACCGACTACTACAAACGCAACACGTTCTCGTTCCGCGGCAACACCAAGATTAACAAGAGCATGACAATGTCCTACAACATAAACTATGTGCGCAAGGACGTTCGCAACGCAATGACCGGTCAAGGTCACTCGGGAGCCACCATCTACAACGATGTGTTGCAAATCCCCACCGACCTCTACTTCCCCGACGTGAAGGACTACACCAATATATATAACAATCCGGACAACTACTTCACGCCCTACTCCAAAAACCCCTATTGGATTCTGGACCACAACTATGCAACCTATCAGGACGACCGCGTCTATGGTAACATCGAGCTGAACGTGAAACTCACCGACTGGCTGACCGCCATCGGCCGCTTGGGAGGCGACTTCACCAACTCGCGCGAACAGAAGTTCAACGACATATACAGTTTCACCGAGGGCTCGTTTGCGGCCGACTTCGGTGCATCGGCGGAGATTGGTTCGTTCTCGGCATACAGCGACCAGTGGGAGCAGATTGACGCCAGCGCAATGCTGGCCGCCGACAAAGAGTTCGGCAATCTGAGCCTCAACGCAGTGGCAGGTTGGAACCTCAACCAGCGTTCGAGCTACTCGTCGGGCGGCTCGTTCCAGGGTCTGCTCTTCCCGGGTTGGGCAAACTTCGACAACAACGCCAGCATCTCGCCCATCTCCACCTATTACAGCCGCAGACGTCTGGTAGGCGCATTCGGTCAGGTGGACCTCAACTACAAGGGCTGGGCCAACATCTCGGTATCGGCTCGTAACGACTGGTCGTCCACCCTTCCCATCGAGGACAACAGCTACTTCTATTGGGGTGTGAACGGTGCTTTGATTCTCACCGACGCATTGGACATCAAGAGCGATGTTCTCAACTTCCTGAAAATTCGCGCCGCATACGGTACCACCGGTAACGACGCAAGCGTTTACCTCACCAGCTCTCCTTATTACTACATGTCTACCGCATCGGGCGGCCCGTGGGCAAGCCTCACGTTCCCGTTGGGTGATGCAGCCGGCTACAACAAGAGCACCCGCATCCCCGCGACCTCATTGCGTCCCGAAATGTCGCAGGAGATTGAGTTCGGTTTCGACCTGAGAATGTTCAACAACCGTTTGACCATCGACGCAGCCTTCTATAACCGCGACACCAAAGACCAAATCATGAGTCTGTCGGCAGCCTCGGAGTCGGGCTTCTCGTCGAAAATAGCCAACGTGGGTAAGATTCACAACCACGGTATCGAGCTCGGCATCGGCATCGTTCCCGTTCGCACCAAAGACTTCGAGTGGGACATGCACGGAACCTTCACCAAGAACTGGAGCGAGGTGAAAGAGCTCTACGAGGGCACCACCGAAATCGCATGGCAGGGAGTAGGCGGTTCTCCGATGCTCTACATGGAGGTTGGCGAGCCCATCGGAGTATTCAAATTCTATGACTACAACCGCGTGGAGGACCCCAACAGCGAGCACTACGGCAAGACCATCGTGAACGGACAGACCGGTTATCCCTCCTACAACACAGACAAGATGGTTAAGTACGGCACCAGTGCGCCCGACTTCATCGTTGGTCTGACCAACAGCTTCACCTACAAAGATTTCTCGATGGGCTTCACCTTCGATTGGCATCACGGCGGCAAGATGTACTCGGGCACCGCAGGCATCATGTACTTCACCGGTAACGCCCCCGAGACGGCATACAACAACCGCAACCCGTTTGTATATCCCAACTCGGTTATCGACAACGGCGACGGCACCTACCGCGAAAACAACATCATGGTGAATTCGAGCAGCAGCATGCAGAGCTACTGGTATGACAACTCCAACTCGATGATGGCACTGAACAATCTGCTGGACAAGTCTTACTTGAAACTGCGCGACCTGACCTTCACCTATCACCTGCCCAACAAACTCTTCGGCGGTCTGATACAGGGCATCGACGTGAGCGCCGTGGGAAGAAACCTCTTCTTGTGGACTCCCAAGTCGAACACCTTCATCGACCCCGATATAAACAACTGGGGTAACGACCTCGATTCGGAATGGGGTGAGTTCTACGCAGCACCTTCGGTTCGCACCTTCGGTGGAAGCATCAAAATCATATTCTAACAAACAGACAAGAAAGAAACATACGTAATGATGAAAAAGATATTGGCAATATTCAGCTTGGTTGCGCTGATGGGCACGATGACGGGATGCAAAGACTTTCTCGACATCAACGAAGACCCCAACTATCTGCCGACCAACTCTCCCGAGTCTCTGATTACTTCGGCCGAAATTTTCACCGGAGCGATCCTCGGCGGCGATGTGCAACTGGCCACAAGTTTCTGGAACCAGTACTACACGCAGTGTACCACCACCAACCAATATTGGAACTTGGTGGACAACCAGCTTGACTACACGAGCAGCTATTTCAGCGGCCTCTGGAATCAATACTATCTCTATGCCATCGTCACCGCACGCGACATTCAAAGCATGGCAGCCGAGATGAACGGATATGAGTCCTATGTTTACATAGCTAAGATTCTCGAAGCATTCGACTGGTATATTCTCAACAGCTTCTACGACCGCATCGCCATCACCAACGGCATGAACGGCAAGGAGGATGCCAACCCCGAGTTCGACAACTCGGCCGACTCTTACAGCAAAGTCGTGGCCCTCTTCGAAGAGATTCTCACCGGTCCCGATGCAATTGACGTGGACGCATTGCAGCACGATGCCTCCATAGTCGTGGGTTCGTATGACTACATGTTCAACGGCGACATGGACGGATGGGCAAAGTTTGCCAACACCATCTATCTGAAACTCCTCATGCGCGACTTCGACGCCAACGAGAGCAAGATTGAGGCCGCACTGAGCAACGGCTACGGTTTCATCGACGAGACCAGCGGTCCGGCCTTCATCGACATCTTTGTGGACACGGCCAACAAGGCCAACCCGCTCTATGAGGCCGACCGCCGACAGTTGAACACGGTGGAGAACATCCGCGCCTGCAACACGCTGCTCGACATCCTGAAAGATAACGACGACTCGCGTATCGGCGTCTACTATGAGGGTGACGCAGGAGCCGTCTACAACGCCGGCGGTTCGCCCCAGAACAGCAATCGCGCAAAACTCGCCGCCACCGACCCCATCTATCTGATGACCATTGCCGACTCCTATTTCACACAGGCAGAGGCAGCCCTGCGTCTGGGCCAGTCGGCAGAGGAGGTGAAGGCTCTCTACGACGCCGGTGTGGAGGCCGCATTCACGATGTGGGACTTAGACGGCAGCAGCTATGTTGCCGATGGCGGAGCCTACGAGTTCGACACCGCGGCAACCGAGGATGAGATGTTGGAGCAAATCATGATGCAGAAATGGATGGCAGGCGCACGCAGCTGCGCATGGTCGGTATGGTTCGACGTGAACCGCACCGGTTATCCCGCCCGCGGCGAGGTGTTCGACACATACAGCGGCGAGCTCGCGGCCGGCACCTATCCGCAGCGTTTCATGTACCCCCAGCGTTCGGCACTCTACAACGTGAACTCGCCCGAGTCCGAGGCGCTGAACAAGAAGATGTGGTGGCACAAATAAGACAAGATTATTGACACATATATTTAATAATGAAAGAAGCAATGAAATACATACAGAAGTTTTTGCTCTTCGCAGCCGTGGCAGCACTCATGACGGCCTGCGAGACCTATGGCGACCCCGAGGTGGAGACCACTGCTGTGGCCCCGTTGGACGGACGATGGATTTGTCTGGCTTACGACGCAGACGAATATGCCGCCAACCCCGAAACGGCCGAACCGGTGGAATATGTGGAGATTTGGACTTCCAACACCGCCGAGAATGCTTCCGACAAACTCTGGGTAAACATCGCACGCCCGTGCTACTATGCGCATGCCAGAATCGTGTATGCATACAGCGTAAAGGCCGATTGCGACGTGAAGAATAAGACCATCAGTGCCACCAACGCAAGCACGGTGGAGGCTTCGCCCTACTTCATTACCACGTGTTATTACTACGGAGCATACGACGGTTACTTTTACGGTGCCGAGTGCCAGAGCTATGCGGACATGTCTGTGAACATCGACTCGCAGGTAACCGTAAAAGGCATTGAGACCGCATCGAGCAGCGTGGACAAGAAGTACTATACCGACAAGATGGTGATGAACGTGGAGATTCCCGAAGATGGCATAAATTGGACCATCGTCGGTGCACGTTGGACCGGTTGGAATCAGGACCACCAGAAAGAGGTGGACTGGCTGAACGAGTTCTTCGGATACTAAAAAACAGACTCGTCGGGCGAGAAATCTCCCGACCGGACAAGGCGACATACTCCGCATGGAGTTGTCGCCTTTTGCGGTATAGAGCAGAAAAATGCGCATAGATGCACACAATTAAAAAAAATTGTATATATTTGCATTGATAAAATAGGGTTTAATTATAAAAAGCAATATAGAAATGAGTAGCAATCTCTCTAAGAAAGCGGCAGATAACATCCGAATTCTCTCGGCTGCCATGGTGGAAAAAGCAAACTCCGGACACCCGGGCGGTGCTATGGGGGGTGCCGATTTCATCAATGTTCTCTACTCGGAGTTCCTTAATTACAACCCCGAGAAATTGGATTACAGATTCCGAGACAGATTGTTCCTCGACCCGGGACACATGTCCCCCATGCTCTATTCGGTGTTGGCACTTGCCGACATCATGCCGCTGGAAGAGTTGAAGAACTTCCGCCAGTGGGGCAGCAACACCCCGGGCCACCCCGAGATGTGTCTGCAATTCGCCATAGAGAACACCTCGGGTCCCCTCGGTCAGGGCCACGCCATGGCTTTGGGTGCTGCCATTGCAGAGCGTTTCATCGCCGCAAGATTCGGCGAGTGGACGGCTCACAAGACCTATGCCTACATCTCGGACGGCGCCATTGAGGAGGAAATCTCGCAGGGCGGGGGCCGCGTTGCAGGTCACCTCGGACTGAGCAACCTCATCATATTCTACGACTCGAACAACGTACAGCTCTCCACGCTGGTGGACGAGGTGGATGGCGAGGACGTGGCTGCCAAATATCGCGCTTGGAATTGGAACGTGATTGAGATTGACGGCACCTGCGCAGATGAGATTCGCAAGGCCATCAAGGCGGCTCAGGCAGAGACGGAGCGTCCCACCATCATCATCGGCAAGACCATCATGGGTTGCGGTGCGGTGGATGCGGCAGGCAACAAATTCGAAGGCAAAATCTCGGTTCACGGACAGCCGCTGAGCGGTGCGGGAGCCGATTTCGCAGGCACGGTGAAGAATCTGGGTGGCGACCCCGAGGAGCCGTTTCAGATATTCCCCGAAAGCAAGGAGCTCTACGCAGCCCGCAAGGAGCAGCTGAAAGCTTGGTGCGCACAGAAAGAGGCCGAGGAGGCCGAGTGGCGCAAGAACAACCCCGAGCTGGCCGAGAAACTCGACAACTTCTTCGACGGCAAACTGCCCGAGATTGACTACTCGGCAATCGAGATGAAGGAGAACATCGCAACGCGCGCCGCCTCGGCAACCGTATTGGGTGCTTTCGCCGAGAAGGTGGAGAACATGGTGGTATCGTCGGCCGATTTGAGCAACTCGGATAAGACCGACGGTTTCCTGAAAAAGACCAAAGCTTTCACCAAAGGCGACTTCACCGGACAATTCTTGCAGATGGGTGTTAGCGAATTGACGATGGCCTGCGTGATGAACGGTATGGCACTTCACGGTGGCATAATTCCTGCTTGCGGTACGTTCTTTGTATTCTCGGATTACATGAAACCCGCAGTTCGTATTGCCGCACTGATGAGAAGACACGTTATATTTATATGGACTCACGATTCGTTCCGCGTGGGAGAGGACGGACCTACCCATCAGCCCATCGAGCACGAGGCTCAGATAAGACTCATGGAGCATCTGCACAATCATGACGGCGACCGCTCGATGTATGTATTCCGTCCGGCCGACGCTCCCGAGACCATCGCCGCATGGAAGGCCGCATTGGAGGCCGACAGACCGGTGGCTCTGGTGCTCTCTCGTCAGAACATCAAGAATCTGCCCGCAGCAAGCGGCAACCGCAGAGAAGAGGCCATGAACCTGTTCAAGGGCGGATATGTGGTTTGCGACTCGGAAAATCCCGAAGTTGTGATGATTGCCAGCGGTAGCGAGGTTGCCACTCTCGTGGAGGGTGCCGAGTTGCTCAAAGCAGAGAACATCGCCACCCGCGTGGTGTCGGTTCCCTCGGAGGGTCTGTTCCGCGACCAGTGCAAAGAGTATCAGAAGAGCGTACTGCCCTGCGGCGTAAAACGTTATGGTATGACGGCAGGTCTGCCCGTAACGTTGCTCGGTTTGGTTGGCGACGAAGGTTTCATCCACGGTGTGAACCATTTCGGTTACTCTGCCCCCTACAAAGTACTCGACGAGAAACTCGGTTTCAACGGAGCCACGGTGGCCGCAGAGGTTAAAAACCTTCTCGGAAAGTAGAATAACCAAACAAATGTCATTGACACAAAAAACTAACTTATAGAAACTGAAAACACAAGCATTTATCAACTAATTTTTTACTAAAAAAACAAAATCATGAAAAAATTTCTTGTAGTAATTGTTCTTGCTGCTATGAGCATCAGCGCATTTGCACAGGACAAGAGCAATCGTGACGCAAACGGTGCGATTGTACGTGGTCCTTATGAGACCAATGCTGCTTTTGACAACATGTTCATTGGTGTTGCAGGTGGCGTAAATCTCTATTCGGAGACCGGTGCTTACGATTCGAGCTGGGGTGACAGATTCACTCTCGCCCTCGATGCTTACGTAGGCAAATGGTTCACTCCCAGCATCGGTGCCCGCATCGGTTATCAGGGATTCACCGCTAAGTCTTTCTGGGCTGAGAACAAGGCTATGGATTACAAATACGGTAACCTCCACGCTGATTTCATGTGGAACATCTCGAACGCCATCGGTGGTTACAGAAGCGACCGTTTTTGGAGCTTTGTTCCTTATGTAGGTGCAGGTTGGGGCCACTTGAAAGGTGACGATGTAGAGTTCAAGAACAACTCATTCGTTGGTACCGCCGGTTTGATGAACCTCGTTCGTCTCGGCAACCGCGTAAACCTGACCCTCGACGCACGTCTGACCGCTGCTGATAGCAACTTCGGTCTCATGAACGGTGGCGACCGCAAGGGTGACTACATGGGTACCGTAACCGCAGGTCTTCAGGTTAATATTGGTAAGGTTGGTTTCGAGAGAGCTCAGAAAATCAACGTTGCCGACTACACCGACCCCTTGAACGCACAGATTGCTAGCTTGCAGAACCAGAACAAGAGCTTGGCTGACCAGAACGCTAAATTGCAGAACGAAATCAACGCTCTCAAAAACCGTCCCGCTCCCCAGCCCGTTGTTAAGACTTCTTATGTTGTAGCTCCTCTGTCGGTATTCTTCGAGATTGGCAGCGCTAAGATTTCGCAGCAGTACGGTGCAAACATCGACGCTATTGCTAAGGTTATCAAGGAGTCTGACTCTAACTACATCATCAAGGGTTATGCCGACAGCGCAACCGGTACCGCCAAGATTAACCAGAAGTTGAGCGAGCAGCGTGCCGAGGCCGTTAAAGAGGCTTTGATTAAGGCTGGTGTAAGCGCTTCTAAGTTGGAGGCCAAAGGTTTCGGTGGTGTTGATACCAACAAGACCCCGCTCATGAACCGCATCGCTGTTATTGAGGCTAAGTAATTTGAGCAGATAACGACTTACGATGTTCCTTAGGGAATATCAACCAACCCCCTCGGTCCGCAGACCGAGGGGGGTTTTGTTTAAAGTTTTTGTTTAAGGCGACTGATGGGATTGGGATAGGTCGTAACAGAGCAGGAGCAGGAGCAGGAGCAGGAGCAGGAGCAGGA
>JAZODY010000251.1:0-7097 GCA_045597245.1 Tidjanibacter sp. | reverse complement strand
GACGCCACCATGTTGTTGGACTATATGCTGAGCCGCTTCAAAGGCATTTTGGAGAATCTGGTGGTGAAGGAGGATAAGATGTTGGACAACATCTATATCACCAAGAAGGTCATTTTTGCTCAGAGAGTGATGAATGCCCTGATTAACAAGGGACTCTCGCGTGAGGAGGCGTATGATACGGTGCAACCCATCGCCATGGAGGCCATGAAGGAGAAGAACGACTATCAGCAGCTGTTGAAGCAGAGCGAGAAGGTGATGTCGTATTTGAGCGAGGAGGAGTTGGACGGTTGCTTCACGCTCGACTACTATCTGAAAAATGTGGATTATATCTACGACAGAGTGGGTATCAAGTAGTAGACGAAAGGGGAGAGCAAAGTCGTAAAGAGAAAAAATATCTAACTGAGATAAACAAAACTTAAAAGAGTTATGGGAAACATTTTGGCAGTTGTCGGCTCGCAATGGGGCGATGAAGGAAAGGGTAAGATTACCGATTATTTCGCTCAGGAGGCCGATGTGGTTGTCAGGTATCAGGGCGGCAACAATGCCGGTCACACGATTGTATTCGATGGTCGCAAGTTTGCCTTGCAGTCCACTCCTTCGGGAATTTTCAATCCCTCTACCAAGAATGTGATGGCCAACGGAATGGTCATCAATCCGGTTGCGTTGTTGGGCGAATTGGACCGATTGGTGGCGGCAGGAATCGATAAGTGGCAGTTGTATATCTCCAACAGGGCTGCGGTGGTGATGCCTTATCACAGCATGCTCGATGGTGCTTATGAGGATTTGAAGGGCGGCAAGTCGATAGGAACCACCAAGAAAGGTATCGGTCCGGCTTATGCCGACAAGTATAACCGCATAGGTATCCGCATGGGCGACCTGCTCGACAAGGAGTACTTTGCCCAGAGGCTGAAAGATGCTTTGCAGGTGAAGAACATGGAGTTGAAGATGTTGGGTATGGAGGAGTGCGATTTCGATACTATATATGAAGAGTATTGCGCTGCCGGAGAGCGTCTTGCTCCCTATATTTGCGATACATCGGTGTTGCTCAACGAGGAGATAGAGAAGGGGTCGAGAATGTTGTTCGAGGGTGCTCAGGGAGTGATGTTGTGCATCGAGAACGGCACGTTCCCGTTTGTAACCTCATCGAGTCCCACGGCAGCGAGCATTCCGGTGAATGCCGGTATTGCCCCGAGATACATTACGGATGTGCTTGGCGTGGGCAAGGCCTATTGTACGCGAGTAGGCGAGGGCCCGTTCCCCACCGAGTTGCATGACGAGACGGCTCACTATATTCGCGAGAGAGGCCATGAGTATGGTACGGTTACGGGTCGTCCGCGCAGAGTGGGCTGGTTCGATGCTGTGGCCATGAATCACGCTCGCAGAGTGGGCGGCATCAACAGGATGGCACTCATGTTGTTCGATGTGTTGTCGGGTTTGGAGAGCGTGAAGATATGTGTTGCCTACGAACTTGACGGCAAGCAGATAGACTATGTTCCGGCCACCATTGCCGAGTTGGCGCGTTGCAAACCGGTGTTGATTGAGACCCCGGGCTGGCAGGAGGATATCACTCAGATGACCTCTTATGAGCAGTTGCCCGAGAATGCGAAACGATATGTGGAGTTGGTGGAGAAGGTGACAAAGTTGGAGGTGTCCATCATTTCGGTAGGTCCCGACCGACATCAGATAATTTTGCGTTAATTGCATGTCGGACGATACGGCGAAGAGTTGTGGGCCGAGTATTGCAAAACATAATCAAATAATTTTGTTTTTATTACCCTTATGAAACAGGTGCGGTCGTGAAGGCGTTGTGTCTCACGACCGCACGAAATATATTTACCAACACAAATTTATTTAATTATGAGAAAACTATTATTGATTGTTTTGGGACTGATGATGACCGGTGTTGTCTCTGCACAGCGCTATCGTACCACCTATTTCATGCCAGAAAGTCGCGTTGCCTATGAGCTCAATCCGGCGTTGATGCCTTCGCAGAGCGGATTCGACCTGCCTCTGTTGGGCGGAACTTATGTTTCGGCCACGAGTGATATTGCAATTGACCAGCTGCTTTACAGCGTCGATGGAGAGCTGGTCTCGTTTGTGGATGATGCGATTGACGGGCAGACTTTTCTGAACGGCATCAATGATGTGAACAATCTCAACATGGATTTTTCCACCAATGTCCTCGGAATTGGAATTCGTTCAAAGAAGGCCTATTTCAGTGTGGATGTCAATCTGCGTATGTTCTCCCAGACAGGACTTGCGAAGGATTGGTTCCGTTTACTGAAAGACGACGAATTGTCTGGTATCTACAATTTCGACAACTCTAATGTGGCCCTGACTGCCTACGGCGAGGCCGCATTGGGGTATTCGCGCCAAATCACCGAAAACCTTACGGTGGGTGCAAAGTTTAAGTATCTGGCCGGTCTGGGCGATATTAGCCTCATGCTCGATAAGGCCAATGTGCAGCCCGATGGGTCGCAGTATGCCGCCTCCACTCTGGGTAGCATCAAAGCCGCAATGAAAGGAATGACACTCGGTTATATCGATGAGGACGGCAAAACCTATTATGACCTCGGCGAGTTGGAATTCAAACCGGATGACATCTCCGGCAGCGGTTTTGCCCTCGATTTGGGAGTCGAGTATAACCTGCTGAATAAGGTGACCCTTTCGGCCGCAGTGCTTGATTTGGGTGCCATCAAATGGGACGAGGAGAGTACCATCATTGGACGTGCCGAACAAACCTATATCTATTCCTCGGAGGATGATGTCGAGCTGGACAACCTCTATAAGTTCCAGCCCGAGGCGTCGGAGGCCTATAAGACCAAGCTGACCACCACCGTGTTGTTGGGTGCGAAGGTTCCTTTGGTGGGTGAAACCTTTACGGCGGGAGCTCTTTACAGCTATCAGATGAGAACGCTCAAAAATATTTCGAGCCTCATGCTGTCGGCCAACTACAATCCATTCAAGTGGTTGTCGTTGGCGGCCAGCTATACCATGAGCGAGAATACTTATAAATCTATGGGCTTGGTGCTGGATATTCACCCGAAGTCGATGAACCTCTATGTGGGTACCGATTATCTCTTCTTCAAGACTGCCGAGGGCGGTATTCCCAAAACCAATGCGGCCGTTCTGTATTTGGGTTTGAGTAAGACGCTGGGCGGCCGTAAGTAAACGCAAGAATTGCACTTACCATTAATCATAATAAACAATACACTTATGAAACATTTAATCACGACGTTAATCGCTATGGTTATGACTGTTGGAATGATTGAGGCCGCCGAGCCTATCAAACTGAATGCTCCGAGCAAGAAACGCGGTGCCACGTTGCAGGAGGCTTTGTGGAATCGCAAGACGGTGCGCGAGTGGAGCCAGAAGGAGTTGAGCAAGCAGGATTTGTCCGATTTGGTATGGGCCGCTGTGGGTGTCAATCGTCCGGACGGCAAACGTACTGCCCCGACTGCCATGAACAGGCAGGAGGTGAAGATATATGTGCTGACCCAGAAGGCGGCTTATTGCTATGATGCGGCCGGTCATAAACTCGACCCCATTGCCGACGGCGATTATCGAATGGGATGTCGCGGCAATCAGGCACCGGTCGATTTGGTGCTGGTCGTGGACGAAGATTGGCGTTGGGCAGGAGCCGACAGCGGCTATGTCGCTCAGAATATCTATCTGTTCTGTGCCGCCAACGACATGGGTACTGTGTCGGTGGGCATGGATGATAACGCCTCGCTTCGAAAAGTGTTGAAACTTAGCGACAAACAGGCATTCGTAATGCACAATCCGGTGGGGTATTTGAAATAGCCGTCGGGGTGTGGCCGTAGAAAAGGAGAGAGGTGCGATGATTTCGTGCCTCTCTCCTTTTGCTGAGGAGCATAATGAGCGGAGAGAAAGCGCGAAAGCAATATTTATGTAGGGGCTGTATTGTGGAACGACGACCCGCACACCGAAACTAACGAAAATGGCATGATGCACGCATAAGATATACAAACGAGATTGACGAAAGTGCGGACAAGAAAAGACGCAACGATAGAAAGTTAGGGCCGTAAAGAGAGGAGAAGAAGGCCGCCAAAACAAAGAAAGGCGAAATAAAAAAAGATTTTTCCTGCAAATAGGGTTGCAAATAATGAATTTTGACTATCTTTGCATGCCCAAAAATATGGGCTAACGTAACAATATAAACAACAAAGTATTAATTAAACTTACAAGAAGTGGATTCTATTAGCTACAAAACAATCTCGGCCAATGCCGCTACCGTTCAGAAAGAGTGGTATGTGATTGACGCGGAGGGCGAGGTTTTGGGAAGGCTCGCATCTCAGGTTGCCAAAATCCTGAGAGGCAAGAACAAACCGAGCTACACTCCTCACGTTGATTGCGGTGATTATGTCATCGTGATTAATGCAGACAAGGTGAAGCTGACCGGTAAGAAGATGACCGATAAGGTCTATGTACGTCACACCGGCTACCCCGGAGGTCAGCGTTTTGCGACACCCGCAGAGCGTCTCCAGAGTAAGCCCGAATTTCTGGTAGAGAATGCCGTTAAAGGCATGTTGCCCAAGACCCGTCTGGGTTCGGCAATTCTGAAAAATTTGAAAGTCTATGCAGGAGCCGAGCATCCTCACACCGCACAGACGCCGAAAGTTATTAAGTTAAACGAGATTAAGTAAACACTATGGAAGTTGTAAACACCGTTGGACGTAGAAAAGCTGCAGTTGCACGCGTTTACGTAAAACCGGGAAATGGTACGATTACCATCAATCGCAAACCGTTGGAAGTATACTTTCCGCTGGATATTTTCCAGTACGTTGTAAAGCAGCCTTTGCTGGTATTGAACGCTACTGAGAGCTATGATATCACCATCAATTTGGTGGGCGGCGGTATCCACGGTCAGGCCGAGGCAGCCCGTCTGGGTATTGCCAGAGCTTTGTGCGAGATTGATGCCGAGAATCGTCCTGTGCTGAAGAAGAACGGCTTCATGACGCGTGACCCGAGAGAGGTTGAGCGTAAGAAACCGGGTCAGCCGAGCGCACGTGCCAGATTCCAGTTCAGCAAACGTTAATACGTTCACGAAGAGTACGGATGCGGTTCGAAACGGCGAAGACCAATTATATATTATTGTTACTTCGTTGTTGCCCGTCCGCGGAAAACCGACAAGATTACCTGAGGTACTACTTGTGGGTTGAAAAAGAGAATTAAAATTAAAAAGAAAAAAGATTAGAAATGCCTAGAACAGATTTTAATCAGCTTTTGGAGGCCGGTGTTCATTTCGGTCATCTGAAAAGAAAATGGAATCCCAAGATGGCTCCTTATATTTTCATGGAGAAGAACGGGATTCACATCATCGACTTGCACAAAACAGCGGTAAAGGTCGATGAGGCGGCAGCAGCAATCAAACAAATAGCCAAGAGCGGACGCAGAGTGTTGTTCGTTGCAACCAAGAAACAGGCTAAGGATATCGTTGCCGAAAAAGTAAGCGCGGTGAATATGCCCTATGTAACCGAGAGGTGGCCGGGCGGTATGCTTACAAACTTCCCCACTATACGTAAGGCCGTTAAGAAGATGTCTACCATCGATAAGATGACCAATGACGGCACTTTCGACAATTTCTCGAAGAGAGAGAAACTCCAAATCTCGCGTCAGAGAGCAAAATTGGAGAAGAACCTCGGTTCAATCGCCGACCTGACCCGTCTGCCGGCAGCATTGTTTGTTGTCGATGTACAGAAAGAGGTCAATGCAGTACGCGAAGCAAAACGTTTGAGCATTCCGGTATTCGCAATGGTTGATACTTGTTGTGACCCTACCGATATTGATTACGTTATTCCGGCAAACGATGATGCTTCGAAGAGTATTTCGTTGATTCTCGATATTATGTGCGGTGCTATTTCGGAAGGTCTTGAAGAGCGTCGTATCGAGAAGGAGAAAGAGGGTGAGATGCAGGAGGACAAAGAGGCCAGAGAGGCCAAAAGAGATGCCAAACCCCGCATCAAGAAGGCTGTGAAGGTTGAGACCAAAGCCGAGGAGCCCGCAGCTGAGGCAGAAGCAGCAAAAGAGGAATAATTAAGAAGTTAAACAAAGCAAAAAGAAGATACTATGCAAATTACAGCAGCTGATGTAATGAAACTGCGTAAGATGACGCAGGCCGGTATGATGGATTGCAAGAATGCACTCAATGAGGCCAATGGCGATTTTGAGAGAGCTGTTGAGATTATCCGCGAGAAGGGTAAACTCGTAGCCAGCAAGCGTGCAGACCGTACCGCTACCGAGGGTGTCGTTGTGGCTAAGGTGGTTGATAACAAGGCTTACATGTTGTGCCTTGCTTGCGAGACCGATTTCGTTGCCAACACCGAGGGCTATGCTCAGACCGTTAATGATATGCTGGAGATAGCTATTGCCAACGATGCAGCCGACAAGGATGCTTTGATGGCATGCACCAATAGCGAGGGTCGTACCGTTGCCGATTTGGTTACCGAGAAATCGGGCCAGACCGGTGAGAAGTGCGAGTTGGCTTGCTATGAGCGCATCGAGGCCGCTTTCGTGGCTCAGTACGTTCATTTCAACAAGAAGTTGGGTACGATTCTCGGTTTCAACAAGGCCGTTCCCGCCGAGTTGGCACACGAGGTATGTATGCAGGCAACCGCTATGGGTCCCGTATCTATTTCGGCCGCAGACTGCCCTGCCGACGTGATTGAGAAAGAGCGTAAGATTGGTTTGGAGCAGGCTCGTTTGGATGGCAAACCCGAGGCCATGTTGGAGAAGATTGCCGATGGTAAGGTGGCTAAGTTCTTGAAGGAGAACACCTTGTTGGAGCAGCCTTCGACCAGCAATCCTAAGGTTAGCGTGGCTCAGATGATTAAGAGCATCGATGCCGAGGCCACCGTTATTGCTTACAAACGTTTCTCGCTGAACGACTAAGAGATAGCTTGTCGAACACGATATAACGAGAGAGGATTTCCCACTGCGGGAAATCCTCTTTTTTTGCATCATTACCTTTGTTTCAAATTACTGTTGTGGCGACATTCTCCCATCGGCATGAACCGATGTGAATATACAACCACAAGGCTTACACGAAGTGAGCCATTGCACATCTTGGCATTTTC
>JAZODY010000250.1:0-6982 GCA_045597245.1 Tidjanibacter sp. | reverse complement strand
TTAATATTTTGCCTTCGTTTTGAATTTTTTTATTTTTTGTCCGCTCGGTGTCTGGCAATAGTCGCTGCCCGTTGTCTGCTCCCGGTCGGTCGAAAAAATCCCCGACCGCATTGTGCGGTCGGGGATTGAATATAATGTCGGTGGGCCTCGCCGAGGCGCAACCTTCTGTTAATAGCTTATGGCAAAGAGTACACGACGTTTCGACGGTTTTCCGGAGAAGATGCAGGTGCCCTCCTCTTCCTCGCTGTCGAACGGGATGCAACGTATGGTGGCTTTGGTGGCCTCCTTTATGGCAACCTCCGTTTCGGGAGTGCCGTCCCAATGGGCCGAGATGAAACCTCCCTTGTTTTTGAGCACCTCCTTGAACTCTTCCCATGTATCCACTTTGGTTATCATGGAGTTGCGATAGTCGAGCGCCTTCTTGAAAATGTTGGACTGAATCTCTTCCAAAGTCTTCTCGACCAACTCATCGATGCCCTCCATGCTTACGCTCTCCTTCTCCAAAGTGTCGCGACGCATCATCTCCACCGTGCCGTTGGCCAAATCGCGCGGACCTACAACCAGACGAACGGGAACGCCTTTCAACTCATACTCGGCAAACTTGAATCCCGAGCGGACATTGTCTCTGTCGTCTATCTTCACCGAGATGCCTTTGGCTTTCAGCTTGTCGCCAATCTTGTCCAACTCGGCAACGACTCTCTTCAACTCCTCCTCTCCCTTGTAGATGGGGATGAGAACGACCTGAATGGGAGCCAGTTTCGGAGGCAGAACAAGTCCGTTGTTGTCGGAGTGAGCCATGATGAGCGCACCCATCAGACGGGTGGATACACCCCACGACGTGGCCCAAACATACTCCAATTTGCCCTCTCGGTTGGTGAACTGCACATCGAATGCTTTGGCGAAGTTCTGGCCGAGGAAGTGCGATGTGCCGCTCTGCAAAGCCTTGCCGTCCTGCATAAGGGCCTCTATGGTGAAGGTCTCTATTGCACCTGCGAATCGCTCGTTGGCACTCTTGCTGCCCATGATTAAGGGCACACCCATGTAGTTCTCGACAAAGTCGGCATAGACGCGAATCATCTTCTCGGCCTCTGCCAAAGCCTCCTCTTTGGTCTCATGGGCGGTGTGACCCTCCTGCCAGAGGAACTCGGCGGTGCGCAGGAACAGGCGGGTGCGCATCTCCCAACGCACCACGTTTGCCCACTGGTTGCACAGAATGGGGAGGTCGCGGTATGACTGAATCCAATTCTTGTATGTATTCCAGATGATTGTTTCGGAGGTAGGACGAACTATCAGTTCCTCTTCGAGTTTGGCCGCGGGGTCTACGGTCACGCCGTTGCCATCGGGCGAATTTTTCAGGCGGTAGTGGGTCACCACTGCGCACTCCTTGGCGAAACCCTCCACGTGGCTTGCCTCACGACTGAAAAACGATTTGGGAATGAAGAGCGGGAAATAGGCGTTACTGTGCCCCGTCTCTTTGAACATTCTGTCCAGAGTGTGCTGTATGTTCTCCCAGATGGCGTAGCCGTAGGGTTTGATTACCATGCAGCCTCTGACTGCCGAGTTCTCGGCCAGCCCAGCTTTTACTACCAAATCATTGTACCACTGCGAGTAGTTCTCCTCGCGCGAGGTAAGTTCTTTCAACTCTTTTGCCATAGTCGGTTGTTTTTACAAAAATAATGTGCAAAGATACTCTTTTTTCGTCGATAAATGGAATAAATATTGAATATTGTATTGTTAATTGATTCAACAATTATTAAATTTGGTCGCAGAGAGAACGTCGTAAAGTCGTTTGTTTCATGGCGGGGACGTCTTGTCGGGCGGCAGAGCGGAGGGACGAACGGGTGGCGGATGACAAAAATCGGAGAGGGAGAAGCAACGAAAAGCCCTTCGAAAACATCATACAAGTAGAAACGAAGAGATAACACCGTGCCGAGACCGCAGCCGAGAAGACAATGCGGGGCGGGGCAGAGCGCGGAGATGTATGAACGATAAAAGCGAATTAGGTTATGAAAAGGTTGATTTATTTGTCGGTAACGGCATGGGCGTTGGCGGGTCTGTTGAGCGGATGCAGCGCAACCATGCTCGCGTCGGCCTCTTATGCCGACGATGACCTCTATGCCTTGAACAACAGGCATGCCATTGCAACGGTGATTTCGCAGCATAACGAGGTCAATACGGTCAGTGCACAGACCATTGATTCGTATTTGGAGGCTATCGACGATATTCTGGGAACATCTTACGACACCTCCGACGACATTCTGGTGCGTGACTATGACGAGGCTTATCGACGCCGACAGAGCGGACGTGCCTCCATCACTTACAGAATGCCGAGCAGCTACACCAACTATCTCACCGGAGACTCCTATCTGGCCACACTGAGCTATGACCCGAGTATCTACAACGTGATGGTGATGGGCGACCAGATTTGGGTGGAACCCAAGTATGTCACAGCCATGTTCGGCACGTGGATTACGCCAACGGTGTCGTTCGGGGTGACCGTCGGACTGCCCTATTACAGCAGTTGGTATGCTTGGAACGCACCCTACTACTCGTGGAACAGATGGTATTGGAATGATTGGTATTGGGGACGTCCCAGCTATTGGTACGGTGGCTGGTACGGAGGTTGGCCCGGTTGGCACGGACCTCACCACCATTGGCATCCGATAGGACCGGGCAGGCCGATTCATCGCCCGGGTTATGCCGACATCAGGCGTCCCGGCATGATGCGTCCCGGGACGAGCGGAATGCGTCCCTCTTACAGTGACAGACTGCGCGGAACAACCGGCACTTATCGCAGAGCGCAGGGGGCAGGCGAGAGCTATCGTCCCTCGATTGGCGGAACTCAGAACAGCTCCTACATGGGAGGCTCGGGTGCCTCGGGCAGACCTTCGTCGGCGGACAGAATAAATACCCGTCCTTCGAGTGGCAACAATGGCGGAACAGGAACGGTGGGCACTACGGGAGGTTCGCAGCGTCGCAATGCGGGTGTGGGTGGCTCGGTACGTCGAAACGGCTCGGATGCAGTGACGGGCGGTTCGACGGGACAGTCGCAACGCAAGGCGGCCGACAGCTCGGTACGTCGAAACAACAACCAGCAACGTTCCTCGTCGTCGAGCAACTACAACTCTTCGAGTACGACCCGCAGAAACAGTTCGTCGGGCAGCAGCTCGTTCGGTGGCAGTTCGCGTAGCGGAGGATTCTCGTCGGGTTACTCGGGCAGCTCGTCGCGCGGATATTCGGGCAGTTCTTCGGGCGGATACTCGGGTGGAGGTTCGCGTCGCAGATAGTCGCATGCGGAAGGAGATGGAACGACTTTTGCGTGACATGAAGGTGAAGGATTAGAAACAGAAAAGGATTCAGAAGAGATGAAGAAGATATTTTTGGCGGTTGCGGCGGCTGTGATGTCGCTCTCGGCCGTGGCACAAAACGGACTGCTGTTCAATCTCACGAGCAGCGACATAATGCAGGCCACCGATATGCTCGATGCCTCGCGCGAAAATGCGGGTTTCAGTACGGCACGCGTGGCTGCAATGGGAGGGGCTTTCACTTCGCTGGGTGCCGACCTCTCGTCGATGACCATCAATCCGGCGGGTATGGGAATGTATCGCCGCTCGGAGGTGGCAACCACCATGTCGGTGGTCACCAATAAAATGCAGAACAGATTTGATGCGGGGACCGACAATACACGATTCTCGTTCAACAGTTTCGGTGCGGCCATAAACATGTTTCAGAGCAGCGGCACGTTGAAGAGCCTGACATTCGGCCTCGGATACAACAAGATTGACGACTACAACTACAAGAGCCGCTACTCGTTGGGTATGCTCGGTTCGTCAATAACCGATGTGCTGGCCTATCAGATGGACGGTATCTCCGATACCTATCTCGGCGAATCTGCCGACCCATATAACAATACGGCCATAGGGCTCGACCAGTGGGGTGGCATATTGGCTTACGACACCTTCCTCATCGACCCCGTGCCGGGCTACAACGACATCTATATGTCGGTTCTCGAAGAGGGTATGATGGCAGACTCTTATATGGACATCATCAGCAAGGGCAGCAAGGGAGAGTATGACTTATCTATGGGTATGAATTTCAACAACACCCTCTTTCTGGGTATGACGCTCGGTATTCAGGATGTCTATCGCAAACGCGATTACTACTATACGGAGGATTATTCGGGAAACCGCTCGGAACCTTATGTGGAGTATATGGGCTATAATCCCTATTCGGTGGAGTCGGGTGTGGGCGTGAATCTCAAATTGGGAGCTACGCTCAATCCCGTGGCAGGTCTTCGTATGGGTATCGCTTTCCACACCCCCACATACTACTCCATGGATAAGAACTATGTGGCCTCCATGTGGAGCAAATACTCCGACGAGCAGAACGAGTACTACGCATCCACGTTGGTGTATAACTACACCTATGAATACAGCACCCCCGCAAAGTTGTTGCTCGGTGTCTCCTACACCATCGGCAGCTATGCCATCATCTCGCTCGACTACGACCGCATCTGGTATCAGGGTATTCGTTCGTCGGACTTCGACCCCGCGTATCGCCATTATATAAAAGATGTGGTGAAGGAGAACTTTACGGGTGCGAACAATGTGCGTGTCGGAGTTGAGGTGCGTCCGATGCCTTTCCTCTCGTTAAGGGGTGGATATGCCATGTATGACTCGCCTTACAAGGAGGATTTGGAGAGTGCCGGCTACTTCTTCAATTCGCCTGTCGCCACCCGAATCGACAATTTCAGTTTCGGACTCGGATTCAACATGGGCAGAGCGAAGTTGGATTTTGCCGCCATCTTCTCCACCACCAATTACACCGACTATGACATCTATTACTATCAGGTCGATGGTGCATCCGATGTGATAGCCACTCCGGTGGTGGATAACAACAAGTTCAAGCGCGGAATTTACAGCATGTCACTCTCGCTGCCTTTCTGAGGGGAGAGAGGTGAAGATAAGAGAGCGAGGTTGCGGAAATCGAATGTTTCCGCAACCTCGCTCTCTTTTGATGATGTCTGTTGCCCCGAACGCAACGCTATTTCGGAGCCTTGTTGTAGACGTATATTGCTATGATTGCAAAGACAATGTTGGGCAGCCATACCATCACCTCGGGCAGGAACGGACTGCTCTTTGCTATCTCTTCGCCCACTCGGCCCAGAAGAATGTAGGCAAAACAGAGGCCCAAACCTATTCCTATTGACAAGCCGGTTCCGCCGCGCGACTTGCGGGAGGAGAGCGACACTCCTATGATGGTGAGGATGAATGTTGCAATAGGATATGAGAATCGTTTCTGTCGCTCCACAAGGAAGAACGGCACCATGTCGGAACCTTTCGACTTCTGCTGTTCGAGAAATTCGTTCAACTCCCCGAACTTCATGGTCGTCACCAAATCCTCCACTTTGCCCAATTCGGTGATGTTGAGATTGATGAGTGTGTCGAGATTGTTGTGTGTCTCAAATGTTTCGTTGCCTGCTTCGTCAAATTTGCGGGTGATGTATTTGGCAGCCGTCCAGCAACCCGTTATGGTGTCGTAGGTGACGTTGCCTGCTTCGAGCGACTCCACAATCGAACTGCCGTCATAACGCTCGATGGAGAAGTAGCCGGCATTCTTGTTCGAGTTTGTGAAGTTGCGGATGTAGGCAAAGGTGCCCGGATATATCTGACGGAAGATGTGCGGCTCATACTGCACATATCGGTTGCGCTTGAAATATTGACTCTCGAACTCCACGCGGCGTTGATTGGCCACCGGAATCACTTCAAGATTCAAATAGAGCGACAGCAGGGTAATCGCCGTTGCCGAGAGGAAGTAGGGCCAGAGGAGTCGCTTGAAACTCACTCCGCTCGAAAGAATGGCTATCAGCTCGGTCTGTGCGGCCATCTTGGAGGTGATGAATATTACTGCTATGAAGGTGAACAGACCGCAGAAGAGGTTGATGAAATAGGGGACGAAATTGACATAATAGTCGAGCAGAATGGCTTTCAACGGGGCCTTCATCTCTATGAAGTCGTCTATTTTCTCCACCGCATCAAACACCACCACCACCAATATTATCAGCGCGATGGAGAAGAAAAACGTGCCGAGGAACTTGCCAATTATATAGCGGTCCAATCTCTTTATTCCCAGTTTGTTTCTCATAGAGTTGCGTGTCTGTTGTTTCTGTTTCGGGCAGAGACCTTTGTGGCCTGCCGCAATGGTTTTACAATCTTACCGAGAGACGCTCCACCGTTTCGCGTTTCCATTCGGCGAAGGTGTCGTCCAATATATGTTTGCGGGCCTCTCTCACCAATCGCAAGTAGAACGATATGTTGTGCAACGAGGCTATCTGTGCGGCCATCATCTCGCCGGCCGCAGTGAGGTGGCGCAGATAGGCCTTTGAATAGACCCTGTCCACGAAACACTCTCCTTCGGGGTCGATGGGGGAGAAGTCGTTTTTCCACTTCTCGTTGCGTATGTTTATGGTGCCGTTCATCGTGAAGAGCATTCCGTTTCTGCCGTTGCGTGTGGGCATCACACAGTCGAACATATCCACTCCGCGCTCTATACATTCGAGCAGATTGGCGGGGGTGCCCACTCCCATCAGATAGCGCGGACGGTCGGTAGGCAGTATGCCGTTCACCAACTCCACCATCTCATACATGCTTGCCGTAGGCTCACCCACTGCGAGGCCTCCTATGGCATATCCGTCGGCATCGAACTGCTGCACAAATTCGGCCGACTTGGTGCGTAGGTCGGGATAGACACATCCCTGCACTATGGGAAACAGCGATTGATGGTGTCCGTATTTGTCCTGTGTCTGATGGTATCTGTTGAAGCATCTTTCGAGCCAACTGTGTGTGAGGCGCAACGATTTTGCCGCATAGTCCCAATCCGAATCCCCGGGAGGGCACTCGTCAAAGGCCATCATTATGTCGGCTCCTATGATGCGTTGGGTGTCTATCACATTTTCGGGCGTGAAGATGTGTTTCGAGCCGTC
>JAZODY010000249.1:0-1618 GCA_045597245.1 Tidjanibacter sp. | reverse complement strand
CGAAGCGGGCGGTTATGCCTATTTGCAGCAGGAGATTACGGGCGAGGTGGACTGCTCATCATATCCGCAACTCAAACATAAGCCCTCGCTGAGCATGGTTCTGCGTCTGCCGGCCGATGCCGATGGTTCGGTGCCGGTGATGATTGTCATCGGTGGCCGTTATGCGCTGGAACCCTATTGGAAGATTATGGCCGAGCAGGGGTGGGGCTTATGCACGTTCGACCCCGCGACGGTGCAACCCGATTCGGGCGACTACCTTACGGACTATTTCATCGGTCTGCTCAATGGGGGTAATTGGCGCAAACCCACCGACATCGGTGCTATGGGTGCATGGGTTTGGGGCGTGAGTCGTGCGGTGGACTATCTGCAAATGCAGGCCGGCGTGCGTGCCGACGCCATCGGTGTGACGGGACACTCGCGCTACGGCAAGGCGGCCTTTTATGCCATGGCAATGGACGAGCGTCTGGCGATTGCCTTCCCGAGCGATGCGGGAAGTCTGGGTACGACCATGAACCGACGTCACATGGGCGAAGACCTCGAAGTGATTTCGTCGCATTGGCCCGCAGGAAATCTGATGCGCTACTTCGGCCCGCTGAACGAGGGCGAATATCTGCCGCGCAAATTGGAGAACATGACGGTGGATGCCCACTCGGTTTTGGCACTTTGTGCTCCGCGACCGGTATTCATCAACAGCGGTACGGTCAGCCTCTGGGCCGACCCTTACGGCATGTTCCTCACTGCGGTGAATGCCACGCCGGTCTATGAGTTGCTCGGCGTGAAGGGGCTCGATACCGATGATGTCACTCCCGAGGTGGACAAGGCATATATCGGCGGGGCGATTGGTTACCGACTTCATGAAGGCGGTCATGTCGATGTTCCCGATTGGCCGTCGTTTTTCGAATTTGCCAAGCAGTTTATCAAGTGGTAGACAAAAAAAGAGTGCGGATTGAAATAATGCCGCATCGATAACCCGCGAAAATGGCGGAAAGTAAAACAAGTAAGACGAACAAAAAAAATGAAGAGAGTGTTAGTGCTGTTGTTGGGCGTGATGTGCGGCCTGACGACATTGAGAGCCGACGAGGGAATGTGGCTGCCGAGCCTTATCGGCAGCAAGATTGGCGACATGCAGTCGAAGGGATTCCGTCTTTCGGCCGAGGATATTTACAATATTAATAAGGCCTCGATGAAGGATGCAATAGTGCGTTTCGGCGGCGGCTGTACGGGCGAATTGGTGTCGGCCGACGGTTTGCTGCTCACCAACCACCACTGCGGCTACGGACAGATTCAGGCCCACAGCTCTTTGGAGCACGACTATCTTACCAACGGTTTCTGGGCCCTTTCGCGTGAGGAGGAGTTGCCCAACCCGGGCCTTACGGTGTCGTTTCTGGTGCGCATGGAGGATGTTACGGAGCGCATAGAGAAGGGCGAGTCGGCAGAGAAAATTGTGGAGAAGGCGCGCGAGAAGGGCCGCTACTCGGCCTCGGTGGAGTCGCTCTACTATGGAAATCAGCACTTCCTTTTTGTCTATGAGGTCTTCCGCGACGTGCGCCTTGTGGCGGCCCCGCCCTCCTCGATAGGAAAGTTCGGCGGCGACACCGACAACTGGATGTGGCCCCGC
>JAZODY010000248.1:0-4503 GCA_045597245.1 Tidjanibacter sp. | reverse complement strand
CAGGGTTCGAGCCCCTGAGGAAGCACAAAGCCGAGAATCGAAAGGTTCTCGGTTTTTGTTTTATGTATAGAGCCCCCGAACTGATTATGCCTACGATTCCTGTTGCGACATTCTCGTCCTTATCACGATGCTCCCATATTTAACTCCCGACATTCCCCCACCCCATACACAACCATGATAAAATAGAGGTTGCCGTCTTGAAGGAGCAAAAAAAGCATCTTTATTGTAATTTTATGGCCGATTGTTCGACTAATGAAGTGAACCGATTACGTTGAAAAGATGGAACGAGAATTTACCTCACTGATAACGGAACATAGCAACATTATATATAAGGTGTGCTATTTCTACACCACGGATGACTACACCATAGAAGAGCTCTTTCAGGAGAGTGTGATTAATCTCTGGAAAGCCTACCCCAAATTCAGAGGCGACTGCAAAGTAACCACATGGATTTACCGTATCTCCGTAAACACATGTATCTCATATCTGCGTAAATCGTTCTCGCGTCCGGCGACCGTCACTCTGTCGTTCAAGCAGGACGAGATGGCCGCAACAGATGATAACCGAAACGAATATCTGAAAGAGATGTACGGCATGATAAACCAACTCGGCAAATTGGAACGCGCGCTGATATTGCTATGGTTGGAGGAGAGGAGCTACCAGGAGATTTCCGAGATACTCGGAATCTCGAAAGCCAATGTCGGAGTAAAACTCAATCGGGTGAAGGAAAAATTAAAAAAGATGTCTAATCGTTAAAAAAACAGAAAAAAGATGAATCCTGAAATCATGAAAAACGGTTGGGAGGCTCTCAACGAGCAATTGACCAACAACGAGATTGTAAGCAATCGCATAATCAAAGAACTTGTAAAAACACGCACCTACTCGGCCTACGACAAAGTGTGGAGAGCACACTGCCGCAACGCACTGAGCAATCTGGTGGTCGGCACCGTCATTCCCTTGATGACCTACATGAATGGAGCCATACAGATGAGTACATTTATCCTATTGGAATTGTTCATGTTGCTGACGGCCGGATGTCAGCTATACCTCACCCGCCTGTTGTCGAAATTCGACACCTGCGGCATGACACCCGACAGTATGCTCGGAGCACTGCTTAGATACCGACAAGCCGAATTGGGATTTAGGAAATATGGAGCCGCAGGTGCAGTGATAATAATACTCACGTGTTTCATCATCGAAAATTCATTCGGTCTCTATACCCTCACCGCCACAGCCATCATGTTGGTGCTTGGAGTCATATCATTACCCGTCGCCATCAAACGTCACAACAGACGTATTTCGGAGTTGGAAGATGGCTTGAACGAATTGAGAGAGTTTGAGAATTAGACTTGAAGATGTCACAAGACAAAACAAGAGGCGAAGCCTGTTTCTGCTTCGCCTCTTGTTAATTAATCAAAAATTCGACTATCTCTTCTGTCTGTCTCTTATGTCTGCAACCATCTCTATGAGTTCCAACTCCTTGCCATGCAACCAACGATAATAGGTTCTAAGAATCACTTCTGCCATATCGTCGTCTCTCACGACATCCAGTTCAAGCATGAATTTCTTCAACTCGGACGACAATCTTGCTCCATCCTTATTGGTCACATACAACCACTCATGTTGCAACCACTTACCCAACGCCGAGCTGCTCCCCATAATGAAATCCTCCTCGGACACACTCCTCACTATGGTTTTCTGCTCCTCGGTAAGCACTTCGTCGAGTTGCCAAACAGCCTCTGAAATAGTGGCCGGTTGGCTGACATTCTGTTTCTGAGCACAAACATTCAATGCGGCAAAGAGAGTCACAAATATTGATAAAAATATCTTTTTCATATCTAATTAATTAAAACAGTCAAAAATCAAACCACCTTGTAAAATTATACATTATTTTCACAACTTACGCATCTTTCGGCAAAAAAATCATCCTAATACTTCTCCACGCCCCCTCTTCATAGCAAAGGAGACACCTCTTCTAAGGGGATGTCTCCTTTTACTTTCACCGTCCACAGAGCTCAAAGGTCGAACAATTTGTCGGCTCTGTCGTACGCAATCTATTTCAATCCATCAAGACACTCGGTAACATTCTTCTCTATGCGGGCGTGAACATCGCTTGTATCTCCTTTCACAAACTTCTCGCCCACGATATTCTCATACAGCTCGATATATCTGTTAGTGATGCTCTCCACCACCTCGGCAGTCATCTCGGGCACCTGTTCGCCTTCCCTGCCCCTGAATCCGTTTGCCATAAGCCACTCTCTCACAAATTCTTTGGAGAGCTGTTTCTGTTTCTCGCCACGTGCCAGACGCTCCTCATATCCGTCGGCATAGAAATAACGCGACGAATCGGGAGTATGAATCTCATCCATAAGATATATCTTGCCGTCAATCTTGCCGAACTCATATTTGGTATCAACAAGAATAAGCCCCATCTTGGCCGCAATCTCCGTACCACGTTTGAAGAGTTCTTTGGTGTAGCGCTCCAACTGCTCGTAATCCTCCTTGCTCACTAAGCCGCTATCAATGATTTCCTGCTTCGAAATATCCTCATCGTGACCGGCATCGGCCTTGCTGGTGGGAGTAACCAGTGGCTCGGGGAATTTCTGGTTTTCAACCATGCCTTCGGGCATCACCTCTCCGCAAATGGTGCGCTTACCCTCCTGATACTCTCTCCACGCATGACCGGAGAGGTAGCCGCGTATAACCATCTCCACCTTGAAAGGTTCACACTTGCGACCAACGGTAACCATCGGGTCGGGAGTGGCTATCTTCCAGTTGGGCAGAATATCCTGCGTCGCATCGAGGAAACGCGAAGCAATCTGATTCAACACCTGTCCTTTGAACGGAATACCCTCGGGCAAAACAACATCGAAAGCCGAGATGCGGTCTGAAACCACCATGACAAGATACTTACCATCAATATCATATACATCTCTCACCTTACCCACATACTTAGAGACCTGCCCCGGAAACGCAAAATCGGTTTTAACTATTGCACTCATAAAAATTATATTTAATATGTTTCTGTATTTCTTACGTGCGAAAATAGTGTAAAAGATTGGATTTTTAAACATTCAAAGCACGAATTTAGGGCTAAATATATCATTGCGGTGTCCCGTTTGAAAAAAATCTCAACACAGTAATCGTAAAATTGAAAACCATTACATATATTTGTTGGGATTTTTGCAGTAAATCACAAATAACATAATATTATTCATGAGTGGATTTTTCGGTTGCGTATCACGCAGAGAGTGTGTAGCAGACGTTTTTTACGGCACAGACTATCATTCGCATCTCGGCACCAAGAAAGCCGGTTTGGCATTTCACAACGGACAAACCATTGTTCGTTCCATACACAGTATCGAGAATGCATATTTCAGGAACAAATTTGAAAGCGAACTTCCGCAGTTCGAAGGCTCTCTGAGCGGAATAGGAATAATAAGTGATTTCGAATCGCAACCTATCACCATCATGTCGCATCTGGGGCTTTTCTCGCTTGTGACAGTGGGACGACTGGATAATCTCGACAAGTTGGCCGCCGAACTTATTGAAGAAAAATTTCTCTTCACCGAGATGTCGGGCAACTCCATAAATCCCTCGGAGGTGGTATGTGCACTAATCAATCATGGAAAAACCTTCAAAGAGGGCATCCAATATGCACAAAGCAAGATTAAAGGTTCTTGCTCGTTCTTGATTCTTACGGAGACCTGCATTTATGCTGCGCGCGACAAGTTCGGCCGTACTCCTGTGATATTGGGCAAGAACGAATTTGGTTATGTTGCAGCCAGCGAGAGCACTTCGTTCTCGAATCTCGGCTATTCGACCGTGCGCGATTTGGGCCCGGGAGAGGCGGTAAGAATATCAAAAGACGGTGTTTCGACGCTCATAGAACCCGGCAAACGCAAGCAGATTTGCTCGTTCCTGTGGGTCTACTATGGTTATCCGTCGTCGTGCTATGAGAATGTGAATGTGGAGGCGGCCCGCTATCGTTGCGGTGCAGCGCTTGCCAAACGCGACGACATCGATGCCGATTTCGCGGCAGGCATTCCCGACTCCGGAATCGGTCACGCCATCGGCTATTCAAACGAGAAGGGCATTCCGTTCAAACGTCCCTTCGTGAAATACACGCCCACATGGCCGCGCAGTTTCATGCCTCAGAACCAGAGTATGCGTGATTTGATAGCAAAGATGAAACTGCTCTCAAACGAGTATTTGGCCAACGAATCGAAGGTTATTTTCCTTGACGACTCGATAGTAAGAGGAACTCAACTGAAAGACAATGTTGTCAAACTGCGCGAGTGCGGTGTGAAAGAGGTGCATATTCGTATCGCATGTCCGCCGTTGATTTATCCGTGTCAGTTTCTGAATTTCTCGACATCGCGTTCATCATTCGACCTGTTCTCGCGTCGCGTGATTCGTGACATAGAGGGAACCGACGAGCTCACAAATGAGATGTTGAGGCCATACTCCGACCCCGACAGCGAGCAATATAAAAAGATGGTT
>JAZODY010000247.1:0-12272 GCA_045597245.1 Tidjanibacter sp. | reverse complement strand
GCTGGTTTGGGGTAAGCGTCCCGACTATCTGGTCGGAAAAACTTTCACCCAGCCCAAACTCTTCCCCGACTTTACCGATGCAAGTTTCGAACCCTCCACCTCTTGGACTTCGGCAGTGGAAAGAGCAATGCCCGAGGCAGAGATGAGCATTGTCAAAGAGCAGCCTGCCATGCAGGGACGCAACCGAGGTGCAGCTCCGCAACCTCAGCCGACCGACAGCGTGCGTTATACGCGCAAGGTGTTGCCCGATGCCGATGTGTATTTCATCTTCAACGAGGGTGGAGTGGAGGCCGAGTTTAAGGCCGAGTTTGACGGAACGGGTGCCGTATCGGAGTGGGATGCACTGAGCGGAAAGGTCAATAAGGTGTCGGCAGAGCAGATTGGTGACAAAACCAGAATGGCATTCACACTGAAACCGTGGGAGAGCAAGATTATCTCGATTCGCAAGAAAAACTACGTGCCGAATCGTAACGGAACCATTATTATATACGAAGATAACCAAAACTAACTTACTTAATAAATAAAAACTGGCTTATGAAGAGATTGTTTCTGAGCGTCATGGCAATGCTGATTGTTATGACGGGCTTTTCCCAGATAAAGAGTTGGGAGGGTATTCAGGATTTGAGCATCAAGGATATGGAGGCAGGATATGCTTTGCCGCCTGCCGAGTATGCCAGCCACATCCTTTGGGGATGGGAGGGCGACATGAATGCCAAAATCATGAAAAACGATATGGATTTGATGGAGAGTGTGAATACTCGCGTAATCAACATCGAACCCGGCTATGATTTTCCTTACGAGTATCTTTCGGAGGGATGGTTCAAAATGATTAAGATGGCGGTGGATGAGGCCAAGAAACGCGGAATGAAAGTTTGGCTGATTGACGACGCCAAATATCCGAGTGGTTTTGCCGGCGGAAAATTCTCCCGCGAACGTCCCGATTTGAAGATGTGGGCCCTGATTGAGCTTGATGAGAAGGTCGTTGTGGAGGCCGGAGACGAGTTGGTCGGCTATCAGGTTCCAAGCGGTGCGGTAAGCGCTGTTGCGGTCAGCAATGGACAGACCAACAGATTGGTGGAGATTAAGGACGGCAAGATTGATTTCAATGCAGGAGTGAACGAATGGACCATCTCGTTTGCCGGATATGCCCACAAGAGCGGTGATACGCGTGCGGTGAATCTGCCCAACAGAGGCAAGGATACCACCAATTTCCTGCACGACCAACTCAATCCCGAGGCTGTGGCCGAATTCATTAAGTGGACCCATGAGGAGGCCAAGAAATATGTGGGAGACGAGATGGGGAAGACCATCATGGGATACAGAGGCGATGAACCCGATTATATGTACACTCCGTGGACTCCCGATATTGTGGAGGTGTTCAAGGAGCAGAAAGGGTATGACCCCACGCCATATTTCGCATCATTCTTCCTGCCCACACGTACCGAGTTCGAGAAACGTGTGAAGGCGGATTATTGGGATGTTTGGTCGGCCATGTATGCCGAGATATTCTTTAAACGTCAGGCCGATTGGCACGATGCAAACAATATGGCACACATCACTCACTTGAACAATGAGCACATCATGCCGGTGTGTGTGGAGGCCGACGGAAGCTTTTTCAGGGTGCTGAGCAGAATACAGATTCCGGGTGTTGATGCCATCAGCAATCATGTGTCGCCCGGTGTGGACAACGACTTTCCTAAGTTGGCCTCGTCGGTGGCTCATGTTTATGGCCGTCCGAGAGCTTTCAGTGAAACAATGGGGGCAATAAAGCCCGATTTGAAATCCACGATGTATCAACTCAATCATCAGTTTGCTCGCGGAATCAACTACTTCGAGTATAATTTCTGGAGTTCAAAGTCGCAGACCAAAGAGACATTGGACAAGAAACCCCACATGGCAAGCACTACGGATTATATCAATCGTACGTCATATATGTTCTCGCTGGGTGTCCCGGGAGCGAGAGTGGCAATGTATTATCCCACTCTGTCGATGTGGTTGGGTAGCAACTCGGTATATTGGAACATGAGCAATCTGTCACAGATGTTGATGCGCCATCAGGTGGATTTCGACTATGTTGATGATGACGGATTCTTTGAGGCACTAACCGTAGGCCCCGGCTATTTGGAGAATAAGAGCGGACAGAAATATTATACTCTAATCATTCCTAAGGTAGATGTGATTTCGGAGAAGGCATGGGCAGTGATTGAAGAGTTTGTTGAGAAGGGTGGTAAATTGTTGTTCTGGGGCGGCAAACCCAACTATCTTGTAGGCCGAACTTTCACTCAGATGACTCCGTTCCCCGATTTTGCCGAGGCTGTCTATGAGCCGTTTGAGAGATGGACTGCCACAGTGGAGAGCGTGTTACCCGAGCCCGAAATGGAAATTATTGTCGAGCGTCCCGTGGGCAGCTATATGACCGGTCCCACCGACAGCTACTATACGAAACCGCGTGTGGTGCCGGCGGCTCCACAACGTCCGGCGGCTGCACAGCCTCAAAGACGTGCTACCGACATTCAGTCGTGGATGACCATCGAGTCTTTCAAACGTGAGATGGGCTTGAAGGAGGTGATTCTTCCCACAGACAGCATTCGTTATACGCGTCGTATATTGTCCGACGGCGACCTCTATTTCATCTTCAATGAGGGAGGTGAGGCTAAGACCTTTACGGCTCGTTTCGATGCCGTCGGCAGAGTGAAGGAGTGGAACGGATATACGGGTGAAATCAAGGAGATTCCCTTTAAGATTGTGAACGGCAAGACCGAATTGGAGTTTACAATCGAAGGGTTCGACAGCAAGATAATAACCATCAGCAAAGACACCCGCGAGTTTAATGTGATGGATTACGGAGCTGTGGCCGATGGCAAAACCGTGACTACGGCTGCTTTGCAGAAAACCATAGATGCCGCCCATGAAAACGGAGGCGGAACGGTGGTTGTCCCCAAAGGCGACTATCTGACCGGAGCATTGTTCTTCAAGAACGGAGTGGACCTTAACATCAATGAGGGGGCGACACTGATTTCAACGGTTGATTCGGATGACTTCCCGATGGTCTCCACCCGTTTCGAAGGTATCGAGCGCAAATGGAGAAGCGCCATACTTAATTTCGACGATTCGCAGAACGTGAAGGTGTATGGCGGCGGTAAAATCTACGGAAGAGGTCAGGAGTGGAGCAAGAACAAGAATAAGGACGGACATTGGGGACGTCCCAGAATGATTTGTTTCACCAACTGTAACGGAGGTGCCATCTCCGATTTGACCATGTTGGACCACGCATCGTGGTGCCTGCACGTGCTCTATACGGATGGTTTCTCGATTGATAATCTGCATATCAGTGTGTCGTCGTATGTGCCCAGCTCTGATGGTGTGGACATCGATTCGTCGAGCAATGTGGTGATGCGAAACGTATATACTAAGGTGACCGATGACTGCGTATCCATCAAGTGCGGAAAGAACGAAGACGGTCGTCGTGTGGCCAGACCGAGCGAGAACATTCTCATTGAGAATTGTGACTTCTACGGCGGTGGCGGTATCGCAATGGGTAGCGAAATATCGGGTTGCATAAAGAATGTGGTGGTGAGAAACTGCCGTTGTGGCGAGGAGAACGGTGCGCCGGTGAGATTCAAGAGCCAACCCAGCCGCGGAGGTATTGTGGAGGACATCACGTTTGAGAATATGGAACTCAATAATTCGGACACCTTCATTACGGTCAATATGATTTGGAGAATGGTCGAGGACTATGAGCCGTTTGAACCCAGAACTCAGTTGAAGAACATCAGGGTCATTAACGTGAACGGCAAGACCAAATCGGTGGGACGTATCATAGGTGACCCCGCAGCTCCGCTGCCCGATGGCACGTTCTATTTTGAGAATTGCAATATTGAGGCCGAACGCGGCTTGGCACTTGCCAATGTGGAGCAGAAGAGTTTCGACGGCATCAATATTACCGTAAAAGAGGGCGAACCGATTTATACCGTGGAGGTTGAGACCAACGGAAAGATGTCGGGAGTAGATAAACAGTAGGACGGTTCAGACCGTATAGTTAAATCACACACACAACAATATCAAATATTTATAAACTCATGTCGAACAAAGAAAACAATAACAAAATAAAGAGCGACGAGAGAGACATCACGCGACGTCAGGCACTCAAATATATGGGTGCCGGCGTTGTCGGGATGACGGCCGTCGGCTCATTGCTGACTTCGTGCTCTCGCCGAAACAGCACGTTTGACGTCGCGGCCGCAGAAACGGACGGCAAGCAAGAGAATATGGAAAATGATGCAAAAGTTGCTTACAGAACCGACAATGTTCTTGGTGCCAAGATATCGTTGCTCGGTTTCGGCGCGATGCGTTATCCCACCGTCAATGGAAAGATAGATGAGGAGAAAGCCGAGGAGTTGGTAGATTATGCTTATCGACATGGGGTGAACTATTTCGATACGGCATATCTGTATCATAATGGCGACTCGGAACCTTTCACGGGACGTGCGTTGAAGAAGTATCCGCGCGAATCGTTCTATCTGGCCACCAAGATGCCGACATGGCTCGTTTCTGACCTTGCGTCGGCCAAAAGGCTCTTTCAGGAACAGCTGGACAAGTGTCAGGTGGAGTATTTCGACTATTATCTGTTGCACTCCATAAGACAGATTTCGGAGTATGAAAGGTGTTACGTCAATAACGGAGCGTTGGAATATCTTAAAGAGGAGAAGGCTGCCGGTCGAATCAAAAGATTGGGTTTCTCGTTCCATGGCGACTTGGCGGCATTCGAGTATCTGCTCAACTGCGGAGAGGAGTGGGACTTTGTCCAGATACAGATGAACTATCTCGATTGGTATGGCTCGATGAGGGCCGATAAACTTTATGCAATGTTGGCCGAAAAGGGAATACAGTGTGTTATCATGGAGCCGTTGCGCGGAGGAAGATTGGCAAACGTGAATCCCGTTGCAGCCGACATGTTGCAGAAAGTTCATCCGGAAGATACTCCTGCCGAGTGGGCATTCCGATTCGTGGCATCGTATCCCAATGTGCTTACCGTGCTGAGCGGTATGACGGAGATGCGTTATTTGCAGGAGAATCTCAATACGTTGTCGGAGAATTTCAAACCGCTCGATGATAATGAACATAAAGTATTGGAGGCGGTGGCGAATGCCATTAACAGCTACAATCTGGTGCCTTGCACCGAATGTGACTACTGCCAACCGTGTCCTTATGGGGTGAATATCTCGGGTGTGTTCAGACACTATAACGGATGCGTGAACAACGGTATCATTCCGGACAAAATGTCGCAGTCCGACTCTGAGTTCCGACGCAAACGCAGAGAGTACCTTATTAGTTATGACAAGGCTGTGGAGAAGTCGGCACAGGCAAATCATTGCATAGGTTGCGGCAACTGTATGCAGGTTTGTCCGCAGCGATTCGACATTGTGGCCAATCTGCGTCGCATAGACAATTTTGTTGATAGTTTGAAATTTTATAACACTCAAAATCGATAGGCCATGTTGAGAAAAATTAGAATTACGGTAGCGTTGGTCATCTTTGTGTTGATTAACTTGTTTTTCCTCAATCTGACGGACTGGATGTCTAACGGATTCGGAGTGTTGGAAAAAATTCAATTCGTGCCCGCAGTGTTGGCGGCCAATCTTCTGGTTGTATTGCTATGGCTGGTTGTTACGTTGTTGTTGGGCAGGGTCTATTGTTCGGTTGTGTGCCCGATGGGAGTTTTTCAGGATGTGGTGGCGTGGCTGTCGAGACGAGGCAAGAGGCGTAAGAACCGCTACTCTTATTCGCCTGCCAAGAGGATTCTGCGCTATGTGATGTTGGCTCTGTTTGCGGTCTGCATTGTTGCCGGTTTGGGCGTGTTGCCCGCGCTTATTGAGCCTTATGGCGCCTATGGAAAGATGGTGGCAAACTTGTTTGCTCCCGTTTACGGATGGTTGAACAATCTGGCTGCGTCGATATCGTATGCTCTCGGCGGCTTCGGATTCATTCCCGAACAGGTGGTGTTGCGTAATGTGGGGGCCGTTGTGATATCGGCCGTTACATTTGCTGCCGTCGGATATATGGCATGGCGTTGGGGAAGAACTTATTGCAATACGATTTGCCCTGTCGGAACCGTCTTGGGAGAGATGAGTAAATATTCGCTTTTGAAGGTGCGTATCGATGAGGAAAAATGCAAGCATTGTAAGCTGTGCGGCAAACGCTGCAAAGCATCGTGTATCGATACCGAGAATACAAAGATAGATTACAGCCGTTGTGTGGCTTGTTTCGATTGTATCGAGAATTGCGAGTTCGGAGCCATAAGCTATTCGTTGCGTAAACGTTCGGCCGAGAATGCGGCACAGAGAAAAGGAGATGTCAGGAAAGAGGGAGAGGTGAAACAGAAGACCGATGTGGAGAGTGTGGACATATCGCGTCGCCGATTTATTGCCACTTCGGTGGCCACGGCAGTGGCGGTGCCTTTGGCTTCGGTTAAGGCGCAGGCCGACGCTGCGGTGGCATTGGTTGATGGAGCTGTTGAACCCGACCGCAAACCGGCAGTTCCGGCAGGTGCGATAGGGGTGGAACATTTTATGAAACATTGTGTGGCATGTCATCTGTGCGTGACCCGTTGTCCGAGCAAGGTGCTCAAACCGGCATGGAACGAGTATGGCTTGGAGGGTGTGATGATGCCCGTCATGTCTTATGATTTGGGGTATTGTCGTCCTGATTGCAATATGTGTTCGCAGGTTTGTCCCGCAGGTGCAATATTGAAAGTTACGACCGAGGCAAAAAAGAATATTCAGGTCGGAGAGGCACAATGGATTAAAGAGAACTGTCTGCTCAGTTGCGGCAAAGAGTGTGAAAATTGTGTGAGCCGTTGCCCGCAGAAGGCATTGAGTGTGACCAAAGCAGAGGACGGCAGTCGTGCCATAGTGGTGGATACGGGTAAATGTACGGGGTGTGGCGCATGTGAGCACTATTGTCCCGCGACGCCTTATAAGGCTATATATGTAAAAGGTTTGAGTGAACATAAAAACATAGGTTGATATGACTAATTTTCTGATTGGCGGATTGGGCATGGGCGAGATTCTGTTGATTGTCGTTCTGGTGTTGTTGCTTTTCGGCGCAAAGAGAATTCCCGAACTCATGAAGGGTTTGGGAAAAGGCATAAGGAGTTTCAAGGAGGGACTCAACAGCAGTGAAGTCGCCGAAGAGAGTGCCGAAAAGAGAGAGGAAGAGAAGAAGTAGAATGTCAAGAGAGGGAGTGGGGGAGACAGGATGACTTTCTGGGAACATCTCGACGAATTGCGTAAAGTGTTGTTGCGTATGGCCGCTCTTGCTGTGGCGGCCATGATAGCGGCGTTTGCGGCCAAAGAGGTGCTGTTCGACATTGTGTTGGCTCCAAACTCCGCCGACTTTGCCACCTATCGTTGGATAAGACAGATACTTGGCGAAGAGAGCGGGTTTGAACCTCTGACGGTGAGGTTGATAAGCACCGGCTTGACCTCGCAGTTCGTGATACACCTTCGTGTGGCGCTCTATGCGGGGCTGTTGGTGGTATCGCCGTTTTTGGTGTGGTTGCTTTTCGGTTTCATCTCGCCCGGGCTTTATGAAAACGAAAGAGCCTATGTGGGCAGGACGGCCGGCTGGGCTTGGTTGGCGTTTGCGGCGGGACTGTTGCTGAGCTACTATGTGATATTTCCATTCTCGTTGCAGTTCCTTGCCGGATATCAGGTGGACTTTGAGGTGGCCAATATGTTTACCATTAATTCCTATGTCGATACCCTGATGTTGCTGGGGCTGATGATGGGTGTGTTGTTTGAGATGCCGGTGGTGGCGTGGCTGTTGGCAGCATTGGAGTTGCTGAGAGTGGATGTGCTGAGAACATTTCGTCGTCATGCAATTGTTCTGATAGTGGCACTGGCCGCTATAATAACACCCACAACTGATATTTTTACCTTGATGTTGGTTTCGGGTCCGATATATCTTCTCTATGAACTGAGTGTGAGGATAGTGTCGAGGGTGGAGAAGAAGCGTGGTTAGAACCAGAATATGAATAAGAAGGCGGTGTTCTTAAATAGAAGAAATACCGCCTTTTTAACATGAATTGTGATTATGGCTGAAAACAGAATTGCTTGGTTGGATTACGGAAAGTGTATTTGTATGCTGATGGTGATATTTCTGCATACATGTGACTACTATACTGGCAAAGCCAATTTGTTTCTTCACTTGATGAACCCGACCAGACTCTTGGTGTTCTTCTTTATATCGGGCTATCTTATAAAGTTGGATACATTTGATTTTAAGAGAATGATGTCCTCTATATGTAAGAAACTTTTGTTCCCATATTTCGTCTTCACAACGCTTATCTGGATTCCGAAACATTTGCTTCGGGGCGAAGGAATTTCGATGGAGATGATGCTGCATGATATATTGGGCGGATTTGCAAGCTGGTTTGTTGCCGCATTGGCCGTATCTAAAATAACGATGTCTGTCATATTGTACTTTACGAGAAATTTGAGGACGATATGGATTGTGTGTATGACGCTGGTGATAACGGGATTTATGATGACGCAATATATTGATTCGGCGATTCCCTGGCAGATTGATTATGGGCTGAAAGCATTGCTGTATTTGGCGCTGGGGATGACTTATAAGAGGTATGAAAAGAGAGTGTCCGGCAAAATGGGGTTGCAGGCGGTCTTGTCGGTTGTAATCTATTTTGTGTGTGTTTCATTGGATTATTTCTGCTTTGAAAAATCAACTTATATTTTTGGAGAGGTGTCGTTTGTAGGAGCGGTGTCGTTTATATTCCTTTCTTTATTGGGAATATGGATGATGATAAGTCTGGTGAAATTATTGCCGGACAAAATAGAGTGGATGACATATATAGGGAAAAATTCATTGACATATTATTATTTGAATACGGGACTGCTGATGGTATTGGTGACATTGCTTAATAAGGCTGGCTTAGGGTATGACGGTAAATATTTTATGGTCTACGGTTTGTTCCTTGTTACGATTGCTGTTTTGACATTGATTTCAAAGTTGATTTTACGTTATGCTCCGTGGATGGTGGGGAATTTCGGGCAGCGGAGAATAACACAGAGATGAGGAGGGGAGAGTGAGGAAATCAAGAAAATAAAAGAGGTGTTTCATGCAACTGAAACACCTCTCGTTTTTTTATCTGCAAAAAACTGTGATTCTACTGAGCTCCCAAGTCACTGGGGTCCTTCATAATCATGGTTTTGTCGATGCGGATATGAACATTGTTGTCCACCTCCACAAGCACGTATTGCTCTTTCACCTCTTTGATGGTACCATAGATGCCGCCTGCGGTGATAATCTTCTGGCCTTTTTCGAGTGAGTTGCGGAACTTCATCAACTCCTTCTGGCGTTTCTGCTGCGGGCGAATCATGAACAACCACATCACAACAAAAATAAGCACCATCATAAGCAACATGGAGGAACCTCCACCGACAGCCTGTCCTGACTGAGCAGGTAATAAAATAGTATTGAAATTCATCTCTGTATTATGTTTTAATAATTTTGTTGTCTATGCAAATATAACTCATTTGTCTTTATTGGGCAATATCGAAAGAGGATTATACCATTTTTTGCCGATATATGACCCACTTCGACTATCGGCTCAACCGCCTATCAGTCCTCGTCCCGCCTTATTGACTCTGCCCTCGGCCGAGAGCGATTTCTCAATCTTGTCGAGAATTCCGTTGATGAAGGTGCCGCTGCCAGCAGTGCTGTAATGCTTGGCGATTTCGATATATTCATCAAAGGTCACCTTCACCGGAATGGAGTCGAACTCGATAAGTTCGGCCATGGCGGCAACCATGATGAGGTTGTCCATGAAGGCTATGCGTTCCACATCCCAATTCTTGGTGTATTGCTCTATGTAATTCAGGTGCGACGTGTGATTCATGATGGCCGCACGGAAAAGTTTCTTCACGAACTCAATGTCGTCCTCGTTCTTATACTTGCGCAATATCTCCACCTCGGTGTCTTTCGCTTTCAGGTCAGAGAGGGTGCGGACAACCATTATCAATGCATAATCCAAATCGTCGGCCCATTCGATGGACTCCTCTTCCAACAATGTTTCCAGCAACTCGTCGTCCTGTACGGTGTTGATGTAGAAGTCCTGAATGAGTTTTACGCTTTTCTTGAAACTCTCCTCGGGATTGAGCATGTAGGCCTGATAATAATCGCTTTCCACAAGCTTGTTGTAGAAATGTCTGATGATTTCGGGCGTTTTGTGCCAACCCAAACCTTTACGCTCAATCAACGCCATGAGTTCGCCACTCGCATTGAGCTGGGCAATCACACGGTTGTTTACAAACTTATAGTTGGGATTGAGGTCCTCGTAGGTGGGAAGTTGCTTGTTTTTGGCAATCTCTATTCTTTCGGTCGCAAACTCCGCAACGGCGGGAGCCAATGCGAGCAATCTCAGATAGAGCTCGTAAGATTTGTCGATACTCGACATTAAACTTTTCTCGGCAATATCCAATCTGTTCGATTCGGATTTGTGATAGGCGTAAAGTGCCTTAACTATCTTTATCCTTAAAAATCTACGGCTGAACATAACTAAATAACAGAACCATTTTTCACCGGCAAAGATAGTTATTTTTTGAATCTTTTGAACTTAAAATGCGACTTTGCTGAACGATTAATGAAAATAAACATTAAATTTGTATTAATTATGGAGAATAAAGAATATAATCTTATAGTCGTAGGTGGCGGTGCAGCGGGACTTATGGCTGCCGGAATGGCGGCGCAGCGCGGTCTGAGCGTGATATTGCTCGAAAAGATGGAGAAGACGGGACGTAAGGTGCGCATCTCCGGCAAGGGACGGTGCAATGTAACCAACACCAAACCGATGGAGGAGTTCCTCGCAAAGATTCAGTGTAATGCCGAGTTTTTCCGTCCGGCGTTCATGCAGTTTACCAACAACTCGTTGATGCGCTTCTTGGAGCGACGAGGTGTGAAGTTGGTTGTGGAGCATGGCGACCGTGTCTTCCCGAAGAACGGTAAGGCATGGGATATTGCTCAGGCGTTGGTGGATTGGTGCAGAGAAGAGGGAGTGACGGTCGAGTGTGAGGCACGGGTGGTGGATATACTCGCCGTGAACAACAAGGTGCTGGGGGTCAAATATCGCAATGCCCGCGGCTTTGAACGAAAGATAGAGGCACCGAATGTTATTCTGTGTACGGGCGGGGCGTCGTATCCCGCCACAGGTTCCACGGGTGACGGATATATGCTGGCTCATAAGTTGGGGCATTCGATAGTGGAGATACGTCCTTCGCTGGTGCCTTTGGAAACGAGTTATACGGAGGCTAAATTCATGGCCGGTCTGCTGCTTAAAAACATCAATCTTTCGCTCTATGTCGATGACGAATGTGTGGCAGAGGAGTTTGGCGAGATGTCGTTTTCCAAAAGAGGTTTGGAGGGAGCGGTGGTGCTGAGAGTGAGCCGCAAGGCCGTGGACGCACTTATTGAGGAACGAAAGGTGGAGATAGGGCTCGACCTGAAACACTCGATGAGCAGGGACGAGGTGGTGGACCGCATAAAGCGCGAGATTGACCAACAGCCCGATTCATTGACGGTAGGTGAGTTGATACGTAAAATAGTGCCGCGCGAATTGGTCGTGCCTTTTGCCAAGTTGCTTGATATGAATGCACGTCGTCCCATGTCGGACTTTACGGAGGAGGCAGTGGGGCGGTTTGCCGATTTGTTGAAAGATTTCCGAATGCCGGTGTCGGACTATCGTCCTTTTGAGGAGGCGGTGGTTACGGCAGGCGGTGTGGATGTGAATGAGATATATGCCGAAACCATGGAGTCGAAGCTGGTGAAGGGGCTCTATTTTGCAGGAGAATTAATGGATATAGATGCCAATACGGGAGGCTACAATATGCAGATTGCCTTCTCGACAGGTCATCTTGCCGCACAGTTGAGAAAACAAAAATGAGAAAGATGTCGTTATCTATCAGACAGCGTATTGCACGCGCACTGCGATATACCAAAACAATATCGCACTTGAAACATTATCGCGGCTACGGAGTGCACTCTCCATTTGCTTACGGATTGAAACGCAATGTGTTCAATATGCGTGACTTTATGGGTGAAGATAGACGGCTTTATGATTTGTTGCTGGAAAAATGCGTCGGAACCAAACGGGCATTGCAGATACAGAACATGTTTCATTATTGCGAATATGACGGATTCGTGGTCGATGGATTTGGGGATTGCGAGTTGAAAGGGAACGTGTTGTATGTCGCCACGGG
>JAZODY010000246.1:0-9562 GCA_045597245.1 Tidjanibacter sp. | reverse complement strand
CTCCTTACGATGCTAAGGGTTTGATGAACGCCGCTTTGCAGGGTACCGACCCCGTTATTTTCTTCGAGAGCCAGAGAATATACGATATCGGCGAGCAGTTCCATGAGGGTGGTGTTCCTAAGGGATACTATGAGATTCCGTTCGGAGAGCCCGATGTGAAACGTGAGGGTAGCGATGTGACCATTTTGACCATTGGAGCAACGCTCTATCGTGCCATCAAGGCTGCCGATATCATGAAGGAGAAATACGGTATCAGCGCCGAGGTTATCGATGCCCGTTCGTTGGTTCCGTTCAACTACGACAAGGTGTTGGAGTCGGTTAAGAAGACCGGTAAGATTATCATCGCAGGTGACGCTACGGCTCGCGGTTCGTTCCTGAACGACTTGGCTGCCAACGTTGCTTCGATGGCATTCGACTATCTGGATGCTGCTCCCGTTGTATTGGGTTCGCGCAACTGGATTACTCCTTGCCACGAGTTGGAGGAGGCCTTCTTCCCGCAGCCGGAGTGGTTCATCGATGCCTACCACGAGAAGATTGCCCCCATTCAGGGTTATACCCCGGGTCAGAATCTGACTACCGCCGAGTTGGTTAGAAGAGCAAAAGCCGGTATCTAATCAGTCGGGCGAGAGTGATAACTAATTGAAAGATAGATTACAATGAGTTGTTGTGATAATAAGAAGTGCGCTATGGAGGTGGTCGATGTGAACGCCCATCTCCATACGCCCTATTCGTTCAGTGCTTTCGACGGTGTGAAACAGGCACTCGATATGGCACAGGAGGAGGGAGTAAAGGTTGTGGGAGTCAATGACTTCTATTCTATGGACGGTTATGCCGAGTGGGATGCAGAGGCAAAGGCCCGCAAACTTTTCCCGTTGTTCAACATTGAGTTTATTTCGCTCAACAGCGAGGACCAAGCTGCCGGCGTGAGGGTTAATGACCCCAATAACCCGGGACGTACCTATCTTAGCGGTAAAGGTTTGGCCTATCCGGTGATACTGAAAGGCGAACCGGCAGAACAGTTGGAGGCCGTGAAGAAGGAGGCCAATGCTCAGGTTGCCGAGATGTGCGGCAAGGTTGAGGAATTGTTCAAGTCGGTGGGCGTGGAGTGTTCGTTCAACTTTGAGGATATTAAGAAGGAACTGACCAAAGGTGCGGTCAGAGAACGCCATTTGGCCAAAGCAATAAGACTTAAAGTTGTGGAGGTTTGCGGCGAAGATGTCGATGCACAGAAGATGTTGTATGCAAAATTGTTCGGTGGCAAGGAGTTGAAATCGTCGGTGGATAACTTTGCGGCTGTCGAGAACGAGATTCGTGGAAACCTGCTCAAATCGGGCGGTGCCGCTTTCGTTCCGGAAGACCCGAAAGCATTTCTGCCTATGCAGACGGTGAGAGAAATCATTTTGGCTGCCGGCGGCATTCCCACTTATCCCTTCTTGGCCGACGATGCCAAAGGCGGTTTCACTGATTTCGAGAATGATGTGGAGAGAGCCGCAACTATTCTCAAACAGAGAGGTTTCCATTCTGTGGAGTTTATCACGACTCGTAACAGCGTGGAGGTTTTGGAGAAATATGCGGGCTATCTGTTCGATAACGGATTTGTGGTTACGTTCGGTACGGAACACAACACTCCGGCAATGGAGCCTGTGAAACTTTCGGCACGAGGCGGAGTGGATTTGACCGATAAACTCAAATACATCAACTATTGCGGAGCCTGCATCACGGCCGCTCATCAGGACAAGGTGCGTAAGGGTGAGGCCGGATATGTTGATGCCGAGGGTAATGTCGATTTGGCCCGCAGAGATGAGTTCATTGCTTATGGCGATAAACTTATTAAGGCTGCTATTGCTTAAATAAAAGGAAAAGAGATGAAAGAGATTCAAGAACTTATAAACATATCACAGAAGTACGGTCAGGACAGCCGCTATGTGATTGCGGGAGGCGGAAACACCTCCTATAAGAGCGAGGACAAACTCTGGGTGAAAGCCAGCGGTCATGCTTTGGCCACCATCACAGAGGAGGGCTTTGCTGTGCTTGACAGAGCAAAACTCAACGCAATGTCCACCAAATGTTACAGTGCCGATTCTGCCACCCGAGAGGAGGAGGTAAAGAACGATTTGGCCGATGCCTGCATCACCAAAGACCGTCGTCCTTCGGTGGAGACATCGTTGCACAACGCCATGAGTGCAGCTTTTGTGATTCATATGCACCCCACGTTGGTGAATGGTTTGATGTGCAGCCAGAAAGCAGAGGAGGAGTGCAAGGCCATGTTTGGTGATGATGTTGTCTATATTCCTTATACCGACCCGGGTTATGTGCTCTTCAAGAAGGTATATGACGAGATTGTGGCCTTCAAACAGAAGAAGGGTTATGAGCCTAAGGTGATTATGTTGCAGAACCACGGTGTGTTTGTCGGTGCCGACACCACTGCCGAGGTGGAGCAGATTTACACCGATATGTTGGCCAAGTTGGAGGCAAAAACCGAGGCTCTGCCCGAGGGTGAGAGCGACGTTTGCGACTGCGTGAGCGAAGTTTTGCCCGGTATTAGAATGATTCTCAGCCGCAAGGGTAGAGGTCGCAAGACTTTGAAGGTGGTTAAGAATAAGCTGGTGGATGAGTTCCTCGGTTGTGAGAGTTGTTTCGCAAAGGTGGCGGCTCCGTTCACTCCCGATGCTATTGTTTATTGCAAGTCGGCCTATATATATATAGTAGCCGAGTCGGTAGAGGAGTTGTTGAAACAGGCAGAGGAGAAGATTGAGGCCTATGTGGCTGAGCGCGGCTACACTCCTAAGGTGTTGTTTATTAAGGGTATCGGAATGGGGGCTGAAGGAAAAAAAGCCAAAGGTGCCGGAATCATTGCCGATGTGTTTACGGATGCACTGAAAATTGCTTGGTATGCGCAGTCGTTCGGCGGCGAACATCCTATGACTAAGGAACAGATTGACTTCATCGATAATTGGGAGGTGGAGAACTATCGCAGAAAAGTGAGTGCCGCAGGTTCGGTGGGTAGAGCCGAGAACCAGACCTATATCGTGACTGGTGCCGCACAGGGCTTCGGCGAGGGTATTGCAAGATGCCTTGTTGCCGAGGGTGCCAATGTGGTGGTGGCCGATTTGAATGAAGCTGTGGGCGAACAGACGGCAGCCAATCTGAATAAGATGTGCAAGAGCAATCGCGTGATTTTTGCCAAGACAAATGTCTCTGATTTGCAGAGTTTGGCCGGACTGATAAAGAAGACGGTATGCAATTTCGGCGGTCTGGATGTGTTTGTCAGCAATGCGGGTGTTCTGCGTGCAGGCGATTTGACGGCCATGACTCCCGAGAATTTCGAGTTTGTGACCAAGATTAATTATAACGCCTACTTCTATTGCGCCAAGACGGTGGCTCCGGTTATGAAGTTGCAGAACAAGTATGACGAGGAGAACTATGGCGATATTATCCAAATTAACTCCAAGAGCGGTTTGAGAGGTTCTAAAGCCAATTTTGCCTATGCAGGTGGCAAGTTCGGCGGAATAGGTCTCACCCAGTCGTTCGCATTGGAGTTGGCTCCGTTCCGCATCAAGGTCAATTCGGTGTGTCCGGGTAACTTCTATGACGGACCGCTGTGGAGCGACCCCGTAAACGGTCTGTTTGTTCAGTATCTGAATGCAGGTAAGGTGCCGGGTGCAAAGACCGTTGAGGATGTGAAGGAGTTCTATCTGGCTCAGGTGCCCATGCGCAAGGGGTGCTCGCCGGCCGATGTGACTAAGGGTGTGCTCTATTTGGTTGAGCAGACCGGTGAGACGGGCCAAGCACTTCCCATAACGGGCGGTCAGGTTATGTTGAACTAATTTTAAACGGAAAGAAAAGATGAAAACAAAAGCAGTAAGACTTTACGGTGTGAACGACCTCCGTTTGGAGGAGTTTGAGTTGCCGGCAATCAAGGAGGATGAGATTCTTGCGAAGGTTGTGTGCGATAGTATTTGCATGTCTTCTTATAAGGCCACCCATCAGGCCGATATTCATAAACGTGTTCCGAGAGATGTAGCAGAGAACCCCGTTATCATCGGTCACGAATTTGCGGGTGAAATTGTTGAGGTGGGCGCAAAGTGGGCCGACCAATTCAAGGCGGGAGATAAGTTCTCGATTCAGCCTGCATTGAATTTCGACGGAGGTCCTGTGGGTGTGTTGAGCGCTCCGGGATACTCTTATAAGTTTATCGGTGGCGATGCCACTTATGTTGTTATTCCCAACGAGGTTATGGAGCATGGCTGCCTGCTGAACTATCAGGGCGAGGGCTTCTATCCTGCATCGTTGTCGGAGCCGCTGTCGTGTGTTATCGGTGCCATGCACGCCAACTATCACACCACTCCGGGCTCGTATGTTCACGATATGGAGATTGTGGATGGCGGAAAGATGGCTCTGTTGGCCAGTGTGGGCCCCATGGGTCTGGCAGCCATCAACTATGTACTCCATCGCGAGGACAGGAAACCGTCGCTGATGGTGGTTACCGATATCGACCAGAATCGTCTGGACCGTGCTGCAAGCCTCTATACTCCCGAGTTTGCGGCTTCGCGCGGCATCGATTTGAGATATATCAATACGGGTAATGTCGATGACCCCGTTGCCATGTTGCGTGAGCTGACCGGTGGCGAGGGCTACAACGATGTGTTCTGCTTTGCTCCGGTTGCTCCGGTTGTTGAGCAGGCCGACGCCATCTTGTCGTTCGACGGTTGTTTGAACTTCTTTGCAGGTCCTGCCAAGACCGATTTCAAGGCAATGTTCAATTTCTATAATGTACACTATGCATTCACCCATGTCGTAGGTACCAGCGGTGGTAATACGGACGACATGAAGGAGGCATTGGCTATGATGGGTAAGGGGCTCGACCCGGCAGGTTTGGTGACCCATGTGGGTGGTTTGAATGCCGTTATCGACACCACCATGAATCTGCCCTCCATCCCGGGTGGCAAGAAGTTGATTTACACCCATGTGGATATGCCTTTGACCCCCATCGCAGAGTTTGCGGAGAAGGGAAAGAGCAATCCGGTGTATGCACGTTTGGCAGAGATTTGCGACGCCCACATGGGCTTGTGGAGCGTGGAGGCAGAGGAGTATCTGCTGGCAAATGCCGACAAGTTGAACTAAACGGAATCAATGTGCGCGGTGAGATATGCGGGTCATTGTTAGTGACAGCCACGATGTAAGAGTAAACCTTGCTCTCGAACAGGAGTTGATGAACGAGAGGGGGAGTGAAGAGTTCGTGATGTTGTATAGGAATGAGCGCAGTGTTGTCGTCGGGCGCAATCAGGTTATTGAGGCGGAGGTCGATATCGACTTCTGCCTCAATAATTTTATTCCTGTCGTAAAGCGCAAGTCGGGCGGGGGTACGGTGTGGCATGATATGGGGAATGTCAATTACTCCTTTGTGCTCAACAGAGGCGATGGCTCTCCGCTCGATAGCGATTTCACAGCCCCCATCAGGGCGGCGTTGGAGTCGTTGGGGTTGAGCGTACGACGTGATGCGCGGAACGCTCTTTTTGTGGGTGATTGTAAGATTTCAGGTACGGCTGCCATGTTTACGCGTGAGAGGGTGCTGTTTCATGGTACGTTATTGTTCGATAGCGACCTCGCGACATTGGAGCAGGCGTGCAGGGGAGATAATGAGGTGAAGGCAGCGGTGCGTTCTGTGCACGACAAGGTGGGGAATATCTCCGCCATGCTGCCAAGCAGACTCTCGGTGGAGGAGTTTGTTGGCCGATTGGCCGAATTCCTGTCGGAGTACAGATAGGACTGTCGTCGGTCCGATGTGGTGCCGCCGGATAGAGGAGGTCAGGCAGTGAGAAAAAGCGCGAACTCAATGTTGAGTTCGCGCTTTTTCTCTTTCTTGCCTATGTTGTTTACTTGCCGTAGGTCATTTTGATGTAGGTGTGGTGCGGGCCGAAACGCTCGAATGCGGCGCGGTCCAACTCCTCCTGACAGCTCGGATGAGCCACACTGATGATGGCACGTGCGCGCTCCTGCATCGACTTGCCGTAGAGGTCCACTGCACCGTTCTCGGTTACCAACCAATGAACATGGGCACGGGTGGTTACAACACCGGCACCCTCGGTGAGTACGGGCGCAATCTTGCTCACTCCCTTGTTGGTGATTGAAGGCATGGCAATTATGGCTTTTCCGCCCTCGCTGAGCGATGAACCGTAAATGAAGTCAATCTGTCCTCCCACGCCCGAATAGAACTTGGTTCCGAGCGAGTCTGCACATACCTGACCGGTCAGGTCGATTTGGAGGGCAGAGTTGATGGCGGTGAATTTGGGGTTTTTGGCAATTACGAACGGGTCGTTGGTGTAACCCACGTCCATCATCAATACACCCGGGTTGTCGTCGATGAAGTTGTAAACGGCCTGCGAACCCATCAGGAAGGTGGATACCATTTTTCCCTTGTCGGTCACCTTGTTGGCTCCGTTGATGACGCCGCTCTTCACCAACGGCAACACACCGTCGGCAAACATCTCGGTGTGAACACCTAGGTTCTTATGGTTGCCCAACTGCGCAAGCACTGCGTTGGGAATGGCTCCGATACCCATCTGCATGCAGCTACCGTCCTCGATGAGCTCTGCGCAATATCTGCCGATGGCCTTCTCCACCTCGTTGGGTTCGGCAAACTTGGCCTCCATGAGAGGCTGGTCGTCCTGAACAAAAAGGTCTATTTTCGATACGGGAATCATGGCATCGCCAAATGCACGGGGCACATACTTGTTGATTACCGCAATCACGGTGTCGGCACATTCGACGGCTGCCAGCGTTGCATCCACCGATGTTCCGAGCGATACGTAGCCGTGTTTGTCTACGGGCGACACTTGAATCATTGCAACATTGCAGGGCAGGGCGCCACAACGATAGAGCTTCTGGGTTTCGCTCAGGAATACGGGAATATAGTCGGCATATCCGTTCTGGGTGGTCTTTCTCACGTTGCCTCCCACAAAGAACGAGTCGAGTTGGAAGATACCCTCAAATTCGGGCTCCGAGTAGGGTGCGGGACCCTCGGTGTGGAGATGATGAATGTGAACGTCTTTCAGCTCTCCTGCTTTACCTCTTTCGCACATTGCCTTGATGAGACATTGGGGTGCGCTTGCCACACTGCTGAGATGCACGTGGTCGCCCGATTTAATGACCTTGACGGCCTCTTCGGGAGTGGTGAATTTGATGTCTGTACTCATTTTTGATATATTTTAGAAATTAACGTGTTCGAAAAAGTGATAAAAATCAGTCAAACTGACCCCAAAGATAATAAAATTTCCTCACATGGTTATCAGACTATCAAGAATTTATTAAATTTGCAACTGTTTAAAATGTTATAGCATAAAACCAAAAATTAAAGTTATGAATGTCAAGGAGTTGAATGATGTTGTGATTCGTTTCTCGGGTGACTCGGGCGACGGAATGCAATTGACGGGAACGCTCTTTTCCGATACGGCTGCTCTGCTGGGCAACGGAATATCCACATTCCCCGATTATCCTTCCGAGATTCGTGCTCCGCAGGGAACTGTGGCCGGTGTCTCGGGTTTCCAAGTCCATTTCGGCGACAGCCCCATGCTCACCCCGGGCGACTATTGCGATGTGTTGGTTGCAATGAATCCTGCCGCTTTGAAGGCGAACGCATGTTGGTTGAAGAAAGATGCCACGATTATTATCGATGGCGATTCGCTCGATGCGAAGAGTATTGCTAAGGCCGGTTTCAAGAGCGACAATCCGTTCGAGGAGTTGGGCATTGCCGATTACAATATCATCATTCCCAATATAACCTCACTCACGCGTGAGGCACTGAAAGATGTGCAACTCGATATGAAGAGTGTGACCAAGTGCAAGAATATGTTTGCATTGGGTATCTGCCTTTTCATTTTCAACAAGGAGTTGGACCATCCGTTGGAGTATATCGACGCCAAGTTCATGAAGAAAAACCCGCTGGTGGCCGAGGCCAATGTGAAGGCATTGAAGGCCGGTTACAACTATGCGGGCAACACTCATGTCTTTGCTCACACCTATTCGGTCCAGCCGGCCGACCTGCCTAAGGGTAAGTATCGTAGCATTAATGGTAATCAGGCTATTGCATGGGGGTTCATCGCCGCATCGGAGAAGAGCGGCCGACCTCTCTTCTGCGGCTCTTATCCCATCACTCCCGCTTCGGTCATATTGGAAGAGTTGGCCAAGCGCAAGGATTTGGGTGTTAAGACCGTGCAGGCCGAAGACGAGATTGCGGGTATCTGTACCTCTATCGGTGCCGCTTTTGCCGGTAACTTTGCGGTGACGAGCACCTCGGGCCCGGGATTGTCGTTGAAGTCGGAGGCAATGGGTTTGGCCGTGATTGCCGAGTTGCCTCTGGTGGTTGTTGATGTCCAGAGGGGCGGTCCCTCGACGGGTATCCCCACCAAGACCGAGCAGTCCGACTTGAAACAGGCTCTTTGGGGACGCAACGGCGAGTGTCCTATGGTGGTGATGTCGGTAAGTTCTCCCACCGATTGTTTCGACATGGCATTTCAGGCCGGTAAGATAGCTATGGAACACATGACTCCGGTGCTGTTGCTGTCGGAGGGTTCGGTGGCAAATGGAAGCCAACCGTGGATGATTCCCGCCATGAAGGATTATCCCGAGATTAAAGCTCCTGTGGTGACCAAGCTCGATGATGACGAGAGCGTATTTTTGCCCTATAAACGCGATGCCGAAACTTTGGCTCGCCGTTGGGCTCTTCCCGGAACAGAGGGTATGGAGCACCGTATAGGCGGTTTGGAGAAAGATTATTTGAAAGGAACGGTTTCATCCGACCCGAAGAATCACCAGTTGATGGTGAACACGAGAGCTGCGAAGGTGGCAAAGGTTGTCGATTCCATTCCGATGCAGGATGTGTATGGCGACAGAGAGGGTGACTTGCTTGTTGTTGGTTGGGGTGGTACGAAGGGCCACTTGCAGATGGCGGTTGAAAGACTGCGTAAGGAGGGCAAGAAGGTTTCGCATTGCCATTTCAATTATATCAATCCTCTGCCGCACGGTGTGAAGGAGATATTCGGAGGATTCAAGAAGATTGTGGTTTGCGAGTTGAACATGGGACAATTTGCCGACTATCTGCGCATGTGTCATCAGGAGTTCGACTATGAGCAGTTCAACAAGGTGGAGGGACAGACTTTCACTACGGTGGAGCTGGAAGCTAAGTTTAACGAGTTATTGAAGGAGGATTGATATGAGCGAAATGAAATATACACAGGCCGATTTCAAGAGCGATCAGGAGGTGAAGTATTGTCCGGGTTGCGGAGACCATGCGGTGTTGGCGGCAGTTCAGCGCAGTATGGCCGAGTATGGTAATAGGCATGGAGAGAAACATGGCAATTATGTGTTGGTGTCGGGCATCGGATGTTCGTCGCGTTTCCCTTATTATATGAAGACTTATGGTTTCCACAGCATTCATGGTAGGGCCAATGCCATTGCCACGGGTGTGAAGACGGCCAATCCGGATTTGAGGGTCTTTGTCGCTACGGGTGACGGTGACTCGTTGGCCATCGGCGGCAACCACTTCATCCACGCCGTAAGACGT
>JAZODY010000245.1:0-5440 GCA_045597245.1 Tidjanibacter sp. | reverse complement strand
TGCCAAAGACGAGAAAGAGGTGGGCACCATCGTCATTCTGGTGAACAACGCCGGCATCATCCGCCGCATCCCCATGATTGAGATGCCCGCAAGCGAGTTCCGCAAGGTTATCGACATCGACCTCAACGCTCCGTTCATCTGCGCAAAGGCCGTAATCCCCGGCATGATTAAGAAGGGCGCAGGTAAGATTATCAACATCTGCTCGATGATGAGCGAGCTGGGTCGCGAGACCGTATCGGCATACGCAGCCGCCAAAGGCGGTTTGAAGATGCTGACCAGAAACATCTGCTCGGAGTATGGCGGTTACAACATCCAGTGCAACGGTATCGGCCCGGGTTACATAGCAACCCCGCAGACCGCTCCCCTGCGCGAGCGTCAGGCAGACGGCAGCCGTCACCCGTTCGATGCGTTCATCGTTGCAAAGACCCCCGCAGGCCGTTGGGGCGACGCAGAGAAAGACCTCACCGGTCCCGCAGTGTTCCTCGCATCGGAGGCTTCGAACTTCGTGAACGGACACATCCTCTATGTTGATGGCGGTATCTTGGCATACATCGGCAAACAGCCCGAATAAATCAACGAAGAGAGATTTTTTTGTTTGACGAAACACTATTAACAAAAAAGGAGAAAGAGAGATGAAAATCAATTGCGATATTCGCTATCCGTCACATCAGGACGACGCGAAACACTACGACACCGCCACACTGCGCAAGCACTATCTGATAGAAAAACTGATGGCGGCCGACGAAATCAACATGACCTACTCGATGTTTGACCGCATCGTGGCAGGAGGTGCCGTTCCCGTAAACGAGGAGCTGGAACTCACGCCGCCGGCAGAGATTCGCTCGGAGTACTTCACCCAGCGCAGAGAGTTGGGTATCATCAACGTTGGTGGCGACGGAATCGTGAAGGTGGATGACAAGGAGTATAAATTGGCAAAGACGGAGGCCCTCTACGTGGGACGCGGCAACAAGAAGATTTCGTTCAAGAGCGTGAACAAAGAGGCTCCCGCCTACTTCTACTTCAACTCGTGCCCCGCACAATGTGCCTACCCCGACAAGATGGTGTCGCTGAAAGACGCAGTGGTGATGCACGCAGGTTCGATGGAGGGCAGCAACGACCGCACCATCAACCGCCTCATCGTGAAAGAGGTTGTGCAGACCTGCCAGTTACAGATGGGTCTTACCCAGCTGAAACCGGGCAGCACGTGGAACACCATGCCGGCCCACACCCATGACCGCCGAATGGAGGTTTACTTCTACTTCGACGTGCCCGAAGGACAGGCCGTATGCCACTTCATGGGTCAGCCTCAGGAGACGCGCCACATCTGGATGCAGAACCATCAGGCCGTAATCTCTCCGCAGTGGAGCATCCACTCGGCTTGCGCCACCAGCAACTACACCTTCATCTGGGGTATGTGCGGCGAGAACGACGACTATGACGATATGGATTGGTGCGCAACGCCCGATTTGAGATAAGTCTAACGCCAAAAGAGAAACAAAGAGAGAGATGAAAAAACTTGTTTACATAGCCGTTGCCGCCGCAATGATGCTGGTTGGTTGCGGCAAGGAGAGTAAGGTGGAGGTTTCGGTAAGCAACCCGACCGCTCAGCAGCGCACCGAAGTGGTGGCAGTGAATTTCGACGAGGCCGCAGCCAAGTTGCCCGAATTGACCGACCAGAATGTGGTTGTGTACAATGCGGCCGGCGAGGAGATGGCATCGCAGATTTTTTACGAAGGCGACGAGCCCCAGATGATTCTCTTCCAACCCACGTTGGAGGCAAACGGCAGTGCCGACTTCACAATCAAGGCCGGCGAGAGAGCCGAGTATGAGCCTAAGGTGTTCGGTCGCTACGTGCCCGAGCGCAAGGACGACTACTCGTGGGAGAACAACGTGATAGCTTTCCGCTCCTATGGCAAGGCTTTGGAGGTGGAGATGGTGTCGCCGGGTATCGACGTGTGGGTTAAATGCAGCGACAAGCTGGTCATCAACGAGTGGGTTGCCAACGAGCAGAAAGAGGCCAACTGGTATCACCACAACCACGGCGACGGACTGGATTGCTACAAGGTGGGAGTGACGCTCGGCGGAGGCGCATCGGTGCCCTACGTGGAGAATGCACTGCTCTATCCCGAGCACAACTGGCAGACCTACACCGACCTTGCAGACGGTCCGCTGGTGAAGATGTTTATGCTCACCTATCTGCCCTACAACATCGATGGCGAGGAGGTGACACTCTCGAAGATTTACACGATTGAGGCAAACTCGAACTTCTGCACGGTGATGGACGTTTACAGCAAAAACGGCCTCGGAATGGAGGTTGCGGCCGGAACGGTACGCCACAACGTGAAGAACTTCGCTCAGGGCGAGAACTGGTATGCCATGTATGAGGAGGCATCGGATTCGAGCGACCCCGCACGCGACGGCGACATTGCGCTGGCAATGATTGTTCCCGAGGGCGGCGAGGTTATCGAGAACGGTGACAAGGGTCACGCCCTGATAGTGGGCAAGACCACCGAAAACTGCACGGGCAAAAACGCACAGTTCCAATATGTGCTCGGTGCCGGTTGGAGTCAGGGCAATGTTCCCTCGGCCGAGGTATGGGCACAGATGGTGGCCGACAAGGCAGAGGCACTGGCCAATCCGCTCAAAGTGGTCATCAAGTAAGCCGGAGAGGAGCAGAGTTATTTAACACACCTAACAAAAAACAACTAAACGAAGATGAAACAGTTTAATGACGACAACTTCCTGTTGCAGACCAAGTGGGCCGAGCAACTCTACCACGTGCATGCAGCAAATGTGCCCATCATAGATTATCACTGCCACCTGATTCCCGAGTATGTGGCCTCGGACCACAAATTCGACAACCTGTCGAAGATATGGTTGGAGGGCGACCACTACAAATGGCGCGCAATGAGAACCAACGGCATCGACGAGAGATACTGCACCGGAAAGGATACCACCGACTGGGAGAAATTCGAGAAGTGGGCAGAGACGGTTCCCTACACCATGAGAAACCCGCTGTACCACTGGACCCACTTGGAGTTGAAGACCGGATTCGGCGTGACCAAACTCCTGAACCCCTCGACGGCAAAGGAGATTTATGACCACTGCACGGCCCTGTTGCAGACTCCGGAGTACTCGGCAAGAGGCCTGATGAAACACTACAACGTGGAGACGGTCTGCACGACCGATGACCCCGTAGATTCGTTGGAGCACCACATCAAGTGCGCCGAGGACGATTTCGGAGTGAAGGTGCTGCCCACATGGCGTCCCGACAAGGCGATGGCAGTGGAGGTACCCGCCAACTTCAAGGCCTACATCGACAAGCTGAGCGAGGTGTCGGGAGTGGAGATAAACAAATTCGCCGACGTGATAGAGGCCCTGAGAGTACGCCACAAATTCTTCGAGCAGGTGGGTTGCCGCCTCTCGGACCACGGAATAGAGGAGTTCTACGCAGAGGACTACACGCAGAGCGAAATAGACGCCATCTTCGCCAAAGTGTATGGCGGCACGCAGCTCTCGCAGGAGGAAATCAAGAAGTATAAGACGGCCATGATGGTGGAGTTTGCAGTGATGGACTGGGAGACCGGTTGGACGCAGCAGTTCCACTACGGCGCAATACGCGACAACAACAGCCGCATGTTCGCCAAGCTGGGCCCCGACACCGGATTCGACTCGATTGGCGACTTCACGGTGGCAAAGAACATGTCGAAATTCCTCAACATGCTCGCATCGCAGGACAAGCTGGCCAAGACCATCATCTACAACCTCAACCCGAGGGACAACGAAGTGGTGGCCACCATGTTGGGCAACTTCCAAGACGGCAGCGTGGCAGGCAAGATTCAGTTCGGCTCGGGCTGGTGGTTCCTCGACCAGAAGGACGGCATGGAGAAACAGATGAACGCCCTCTCGGTGCTGGGTCTGTTGAGCCGCTTTGTGGGTATGCTGACCGACAGCCGCAGTTTCCTGAGTTATCCGCGTCACGAGTATTTCCGCAGAACACTCTGCAACCTGCTCGGAAACGACATCGAACAGGGTCTGTTGCCCGCAAGCGAGATTGACTTCATAGGCGAAATGGTGGAGGGCATCAGCTACAAGAACGCCAAAAACTTCTTCAACTTCTAATCTCTCGGGAGAGAAAGAGTGTAAACGACAAAACTTAGAAACCTTAATATTTAAAAAAACCAAAAAAAGAAAATGGGAAACAATCAGACAAAAATGACCAATTATCGCTGGGTAATCTGTGCGATGTTGTTCTTTGCAACGACGGTAAACTATCTGGACCGTCAGGTGCTTTCACTGACGTGGAAGGACTTCATCGCCCCCGAGTTCCACTGGACCGACGGCGACTATGGTACAATCACCGCCATCTTCTCGTTGTTCTATGCAGTCTGCATGCTCTTCGCGGGCAAATTCGTGGACTGGATGGGCACCAAGAAGGGCTTCTTGTGGGCAATCGGCGTATGGTCGGTGGGCGCATGTTTGCACGCCGCTTGCGGTTGGGCAACGATGCATCTGACCGGCTACGAGAGCGTGGAGGCCATGACCGGCGTACAGGCAGGTTCGGCAGCGGCTCTGTTGGTGGCAACCACAAGTGTATGGCTCTTTATTGCGGCACGATGCGTGTTGGCGCTCGGTGAGGCAGGAAACTTCCCCGCAGCCATCAAGGCTACGGCCGAGTACTTCCCCAAGAAGGACCGCGCATTCGCAACCTCTATCTTCAACGCAGGTGCATCGATTGGTGCGCTCATCGCTCCGGCAACCATTCCCCTGTTGGCTCAGTACTTCAAGGATAAAGGTGTAGGCGGCGGCTGGGAGATGGCCTTCGTCATCATCGGTGGATTGGGCTTCATCTGGATGGCCTTCTGGGTATTCATGTATAACAAGCCCGAGAAATCGAAATTCGTAAATGCAGCCGAGTTAGAGTATATCCATCAGGACGATGCCGAGGATGCAAAGGTGGAAGAGCAGAAAGCAGTGGAGCAGGAGAAACCCATCTCGCTCTTGAAGTGCTTCACCTACAAACAGACATGGTCGTTCATCACCGGTAAGTTCTTCACCGACGGTGTATGGTGGTTCTTCCTGTTCTGGGCACCGGCCTACTTCTCGGACCAGTTCGGTTACAAATCGTCGTCGGGCATGGGTATGCTTCTCATCATCACGCTGTATGCAATCGTGACGGTGGTATCAATCTACGGCGGTTATCTGCCCAAGATATTTGTGGATAAGAAGGGCATGAACCCCTATCAGGGTCGTATGTTGGCAATGTTGATGTTTGCGTTCTTCCCCTTGTTCGCGTTGTTCGCCCAGCCTATGGGTGTTCACTCGGCATGGTGGCCCGCAATCTTCATCGGTATCGCCGGTGCAGGACATCAGGCATGGTCGGCAAACTTGTTCTCCACCATCGGTGACATGTTCCCCAAAGGCGCCATTGCAACCATCA
>JAZODY010000244.1:0-8563 GCA_045597245.1 Tidjanibacter sp. | reverse complement strand
TGAAGAGAACGTGGTGGTATGCGATGCGTGCTGCGACGGATGATGCGGTGCCTCAGGCGGAGGAGGACATCACGCGGGCCGAGTGGCTCACGTGGGAGCAGTGCGAAGAGGCTTTGGCGGAGAGTTATGGAACGATTAGGGAGGTGATGACGAAATTTCGTGCTATGCCCGAGCGTTAGAATAAATGAAGAAAACAAACATATATTTCAGTTATGACAGCAAAGATAGTTAAAGCAGCATTATTGGTTATGGCATCAGCTATTGCGACCGGATGTGCCAATACGGTCAAGGAGTTTGAAGAGTTCAAGAGTGCCAATGCGCTCACTGCGGCCGAAATTGAGGCCGCCAAGTTCACCCCCGAGGTGATGTGGAAGATGGGGCGTGTGGGTGCGCCGGTGTTATCGCCTGCGGGAGATACGGTTTTGTATACGGTAAGCTATTACAGCATGGCCGAGAATCGTAGCGAGAGTGCGCTCTATTCCATGCCGGCCGAGGGTGGCGATGCGACGATTGTGGCGGTGAATGCCCATTCGGTCGTATGGAACGGCGACGGTACGGCCATATATTACATGTCGGCAGACAAGGATAAGACGATGCAGGTTTGGAGTCTCGATACCCTTGCGGGCAGCAAACCGCGCCAGCTGACCGCCATCGAGGGAGGCATCGAGGGATTCGGTGTGTCGGGCAACGACAAGATGTTGTTCTATGTGCAGGGTGTGGATGTGGCCAAGCGCAAATCGTCGGCCGTTTATGAGGATATGGACAAATCGGGTGCGCGCATCTATGACGACATCATGGTCCGCCATTGGGATTATTGGGACGAAGGAAACTACAAGCACATCTTTGTGGCTCAGTTGCCCGAGGATGATGTGGTTGTCGCAGGAGAGGACATCATGAAGGGCGAGGCGTGGGATGCCCCCATGGCCCCCTATTTCGATATGGCGGAGATTGCATGGAATCCCGACGGCACAAAGCTGGCCTATACGTGTAAGAAGATGACGGGACGCGAGTATGCCGTATCTACCGATTCGGATATATATGTCTATGACGTGGCCTCCAAATCAACTAGCAACATCTGTAAGGTACAGTCTATGGTGGGCAACGATGAGGTGATGCCCGGTTACGACCGCTATCCGGTCTTCTCGCCCGACGGCCGTAAGTTGGCATTCCGCAGCATGCGTCGTGCCGGCAACGAGTCGGATATCGAGCATTTGGTTGTGTGGAATGTGGCCGACAATTCGTTTACGGAGCTTACCCCGTCGTTTGATTACAGTGTCGAGAGTCAGGTGTGGGACGGAAACGACAGGCTCTATTTCCTCTCGGCAATGGAGGGTACCTATCAGATTTGCAGGGTTGCCGAGCCCGACAGTGTGGAGGTGCTCACCGCAGGCGACCACGACATTACCGCCCTTGCCGTTGCGGGCGAGCGAATCATCTTCTCCAAGCAGTCGATGATGCGTGCGCCGGAGCTTTTTGCTCTCGAAGGTGACGAACACAAGCAACTTACGTTTGTGAATAAGGATATATATGACAACATCAAGATGGGTGACGTGCAGAAACGTTGGGTGAAGACCACCGACGGCAAGCAGATGCTCACTTGGGTCATCGTGCCGCCCGAGTTCGACGAGGAGGCCGAGTATCCCGCTCTGCTCTATTGTCAGGGCGGACCTCAGAGTGTGGTCAGCCAATTTTGGAGCTATCGTTGGAACTTCATGCTGATGGCAGCCGAGGGCTATGTTGTCGTGGCCCCCAACCGCAGGGGAACACCTTCGTTCGGCAGCGAGTGGCTCGACCAGATTTCCGGCGATTACAGCGGACAGAATATCGAGGACTATCTCGCCGCCATCGACGATGTTGCCGACGAGGAGTGGGTGGATGAGGACCGTCTGGGTGCCGTTGGTGCAAGCTATGGCGGCTATTCGGTCTTCTATCTGGCGGGTGTTCACGACAATCGTTTCAAGGCTCTGATTGCCCACTGCGGAATTTTCGATTTCGAGAGTATGTATGGCGAGACTGAGGAGTTGTGGTTTGTCAATCGCGACTACGGCGGAGCCTATTGGGATAAGAACAACGAGACCGCCCAACGCTCTTATGCCAACTCGCCCCATAAACTCATTCACAAGTGGACGGCTCCCATTCTCATCATCACCGGCGAGAAGGACTACCGCATCCCCTATACCCAGAGTTTGGAAGCATTTACGGCCGCACGTCTTCATGATGTGCCTGCCCGTCTGGTGGAGTTCACCGATGAGGCCCATCAGGTATTCAAGCCCCAGAATTCGGTGGTTTGGAACAGAGAGTTCTTCTCGTGGCTCAATACCTATTTGAAGTAAACTCGGTCCGTGCCGCGCAGTGAGTGCTCTCTTGCGGAGGTTTAGCGCGATATTTGTTGAGGCGCAAAGTTTGAAGAGGGAGGGAGCATGGTGAGAAAGAGATGAATTGTATGTACAAAATTAGAATGGAGATATGATGTTTAATTTAATACTGACAGCCATGTTGAGTTTCGGAACCCATCAGTCTGACACCTATTCCACCCCGAGTGGTAAACAGTTGTCGTTTGTCTTTTTCGGACACGCGAGTTTTGCGGTCGTCTGTGACGAACATGTTATCTATATCGACCCCGTTGGTACGGAGGCCGATTTCTCCAAGTTGCCCAAAGCCGATGTTGTTCTGGTCACTCATGGTCATGGAGACCACCTCGACAAGGCCGCTGTGGAGTTGCTCTCCACGCCTGCCACCGTTGTTGTTTCCACTGCTGCGGTTGGTGAGGAACTGAGCGGAGTGAAGGTGTTGCGCAATGGCGAGAGCACCGATGTGGGCGATTGGGTGAATGTCGAGGCGGTGGCTGCCTACAATACAAGCCCGGGACGCGATAAGTTCCATCCCGCCGGTCGCGACAACGGATATATCATCACGCTCGACGGAGAGCGCATTTATGTCTCGGGCGACAGCGAACCCACTCCCGAGATGGCTCGTGTGAAGGATATCGACTACCTCTTTTTGGCGGTCAATCAGCCCTATACCATGACGCCTGAGCAGGCCGCTTCGGTGGTGAATGAGATGCGTCCGCGTGTCTTCTATCCCTACCATTTCGGTCAGGTGGACGAACCCACCAACCTGCGTCGTCTGGCCCGCCTCATCGAGAGCGGTGCCACAAAGATGAAGGTGCGCGAGATGGAGTAGAGAGCGAGATGGGGAACGTATGGAGGTGCTTGTTGGTGCGACTTCGGGCCGGTGTTTCGTATCGACCATTGCATCTTTGCACGAGATTGATGTCGCAATATTGCAGTGCCTTGCTGTGCCCATCTCCCCTTTTATCCCCTTTACCACCTACTTCACACACAAAAAAACGGTACTGTAAGTAGATGAATATTTAAAAGTTCGGTCGGAGGACCGGACTTTTTTGTTTTTCTTTGTTACCTTTTTGCTATTTTGTCGTCTAAAAGAGTAAAAACAAAATTAATTTTCGTAACCTTTTAAACTAAAAAAATTATTATGGATGAATTTTTGATAATTTTCGCAACTGTTTTCTTGTTGCCGGCAACAATTGTTTTTATCAACTCTTTTTATGCCGACAGAGAGCGCAAACTACGCTACGAGTTGCTTCGTACCGCATTGGGTCGCGGAGCAATTCTGCCCATGAATCTTTTTGATACGCCGCGTCGCAAGTCCAGCCGCTATGGCAAACTTGGTTGGGGCTCTGCGCTTACCATGTTGGGTTTGGCCGTAGGGGTGGTTCTACCTATTATCAACGGAAAAGAAATGGATGTATTTGTGCTGACGCTTATCGGATTGCCGTTGTTGGCTGTGGGATTGGGACTTCTGTTGGCTTTCTGGGTGCAGTATGTGAATGAGAAAAAGAACAAACCTGAATCAGAACCACAAGACATGGCCTATATCTCATTTGCCGCCCCCGATAAGGAGAACAAGGCAGAGAAGAGTGGTGAGGCCGATTCCAACGCAGAGTAGAGCGTGAGAGAGAATGAAGAGAAACCTTTGGTTTTAGTTGTTAAGTTTTGAATCGTAGTTTGGAATTTGAACAGTTTGTCAGGGAGCAGCAGGGGCCTTTGCGAAGGTTCCTGCTCAACCTGTCGGGAGGCAACCGTGCGCTGAGCGATGATTTGGCGCAGGAGGCTTTCTTGAAGGCGTGGGTGGCGCTGCCCGGTTTTTCGCGCCGCTCCAAGATGAGCACATGGCTGTTCAAGATTGCCTATAACTGCTGGCTGGATTATTGTAAGCAGAGTGCGCGACATGGCCTCCATTGCACCGCCTGCGACGAACGCATTGCGGCCGATGCAACCGACGGAGACGGAGCGGTTTACGACCGACAACTCTATCAGGCTCTCGGACAACTCCCCGAAATCTATCGCGTGCCCATTCTGTTGCACTATATGGAACAGAAGAGCGTGCGCGAGATTGCCGAGGTCATAGGTGCCGACCGCGGAGCCGTCAAAATGCGACTTTCGCGCGGCAGGACACAATTACGTGAAATTTTATTAACTTTGGGGTATGAAAGATAGGGATATAAAGAGATTCTTCGATGCTCACCGCACCCGACCGGCTGATGACGGGTTCACGCAGCGTGTGATGAACGAGCGGCACTTCTATCCGCGTGCCTTTATCCACAAACGCAACAGCACCGATTGGATTGTATGGCTGTCGGGCCTGCTGGCGCTGATTGTTTTTGTGCTCTTGGGCGGTTTGAGATTGGTGATTGATTATGCCCTGCCGGTGCTTACCGACTGGGATACGACGCTAACAGACATGAACTATGTGGCTCTGTTTGCCTTATTCATGTTTTCGGCCGGCAGTGTACTCCTCGTGCTTGTGACCGACAATTAATCGTATTCTCGTCAGTCCCTTATCGATTGCCGAAAAACAGTTGCGCCACCGGAACTCTCTGTGTTCCGGTGGCGCAACTTTGTTTTCTCATGTGGTCATGGCCACATACTACGACACTGTCTTGCCATTAGCGGGGACGACGACGCTCGATGGGTACGGTGAACTCCTCAAACGAGGGCTTCGGAGCTTTGGGGTCGATGTCGGGCAACTCGTCGAGGAAGAACTCGGCCAACGGCAGGTTGTTCTCCTTTATGCCTTTGGCAATGCAGAGCGCGAAGAGATAACCTCCGTAGTTGTCGCAGTGTGTTCCGTCGGAATATACTTTCAGTGCGCCTTCGCCAAGTGCGTTCACAATATCCACACTCATGCCCCAGAGGTCGATGTAGGCGCAGTCGGCCAATTCGGCGGCCTTGCGTGCATTCTTTCCGTAGGGGGTCATCAGGTCGGTTGTGGTGTGGGTGCGGCGGTCAATCTTGGTCAGGGGCGACACGATGACGGGAATCAGTCCGTTGCGCTTTGCCTCCACTGCCATCGTGGCCAGACTCCAAATGTAGTCGGTTTCGGCGTCGGAGTGGGTCCTCACCCAGTCGCCTGCGCGGTCGTTCTCGGCCCACATGGGGTCGTGTCCGCTCGATTTCTGGTCGTTGCAACCCAACTGGATGAATACGTAGTCGCCCTCCTCGGCGCTCTCCAACACCTTGTCCCAGCGACGTCCGAAGCGGAATCCCTTGATGGTCATGCCGCTCTCGGCGTGGTTGGCAACCACCACATTCTCGTCGAACCAGCGCGGAATGTACTGTGCCCACACTCCGCCTCCGTCGGTCAGCGTCGAGTCTCCTATGGTAAATACGGTCACCGCCTTCTCCAACGGCTCAATCTCCACTGCACACACACATGGAATGGAGTCGTTGAATTGCAGGGTCAGTTTCTCATCCCAAGTGTAGCTCTTGGACTTGCCGGTCGCCTTGTCCCACTCGCGCGAATTGAGTTTTATCTGGTTGCCCTCCGAAAGTTGTGGGGTGCGCACGTTTACATTGAACGACACTCTCTTCACCTCCTCGGGGGCTGTGGTGATGCTCTCCAACATCAGTCGTTTGTTCTCGGCCTTCACCGTGGTGCGCGACCTGCCCGTCGTGTTACCCAGCGTTACGGTCACCTTGTAGTCGCCCTCGGGCAGTTTCACCGAGAATTTGAACGGGTCCGCACTCGTTGCGTAGTCTTTCGTGAGGGCGTCGCCCTGTGCATTTATTACGTCGTTCACCACGGCATCGCTCTCAAAACCGTAGCCTTGTTGTTCGGAGTAGGCAGTCGCGGCGGTGACGGCCGTATATCCATCGGCGGCTTGCGACGAGCCGAAGTCGAAACGTTTTATCTCTTGTGCATGGATGGATGCTGCGGCACACAAACACGTGGCAGTAAGCAGCCTCACCGATATTTTGTTCAGTTTCATTTTTGTTCTCTCTCTTTTGTTTGTTTATCTCTTTTGTTCTCTCTTCTTTTGTCCGTCGTTCGGTCCGGTCTTGAAATTCGCGAAGCATGACCACCTCGCCCGACTATTAAAGCGGACCCTGCGGTGTCATTCCCGCGGGCAGTCTGGGAGCCGATTGAGGACGCGGCTGCTTGGGTTCCAGAGCCACTTTGAACTCCTCGAAGGGAACGGGGGCCTCGGGGTTGAGGTCGATGAGGTCCTCCACGAAATACTCCTGCAAATCCAATCCGTTCTCTTTGATGCCCTTTGCTATGCAGAGCGAGAAGAGGTAGCCGCCGTAGTCGTCGGTGTGGGTGCCGTCCGAATATACTTTCAGCGCACCTTCGCCCAGAGCCTCCACAATCTTCATGCTCATGCCCCAGAGGTCGATGTAGGCGCAGTCGGCCAATTCGGCTGCTCTCGGTGCATTCACACCGTAGGGGGTCATCAGGTCGGTGGCGCTGCCGTCACGACGATTTATCTTGGTCATGGGCGATACAATCACCGGAATCATACCGTGCCTTTTTGCCTCCACTGCCATCGTGGCCAACTCCCACACGTAGTCGGCTTCGGGGTCGGAGTGAGTTCTGGCCCAATCGCCGCCTTGGTCTTTTTCGGGCCACATGGGGTCGTGGCCGCGTGACTTCTGGTCGTTGGTTCCGAGCTGAATGAAGAGATAGTCGCCCTCTTTTGCACTCTCCAACACCTTGTCCCAACGGCGGCTGAAACGGAATCCCTTGATGGTTTGTCCGCTCTCGGCATGGTTCGATACCACCACACCTTCGCCGAACCAACGGGGCAGATACTGTGCCCATGTGCCGCCGCCGGCTTGGTCGGTTACCGTGGAGTCGCCAATGGTGAAGACGGTGATGACATCCTCCAACGGCTCAATCTCCACAGCGCACACACAGGGACGCTCGTCGTTGAACTGAATCGTAAGTTTGTCATCCCAATGAGCCTTTTTGATTGCGCCCGTTTCGTAGTCGCGCTCGCTCGAATTGAGTTTCAGATAGTTGTCTTGTGAGAGTTGCGGTGTGCGGATATTTGCGTTGAACGACACCTGTTCGATGCTCTTCTTTGCCGTTTCAAATCCCTCCACCATCAGTCGCCTTATTTCGGTCTTGATTGTGGTCTTCGATGTGCCTCGTGTGTCGCCCAGCGTCACTGTCACCTTATAGTTTCCCTCGGGCAGTTTCACCGAGAACTTAAAGGGTTTCTGGCCGGTCACAAAATCTTTTGTCAGCTCCGCTCCTTTTTTATTCACGACGTCGATGATGCCGTCGTTGCTTTCAAATCCGTATCCCTTTTCGGGCGTGTAGAGTGTTGCCGATGTTACGGCCGTGAAACCATCCTGTGCCTGAGCGGAGCCGAAATCGAATTTCCAACTTTCCTGTCCGAGGCAGGGAGTGCCTGCCAGAGCGCATGATGCCGTCAGGGCCGCCGTGATTAATGATTTTTTCATGCAGTTTATTGTTTTGGTTTGTGTTTATTCTGTACTCGGGTTCAAACTTTACAAAGTTAATTATTTTGTCAAAAGAACACCATCCCGCCCCCGATTTTTTCGTAATGCCTTAACTTTTTGTTAAATGAATTTTAAGGAATCGTTAAGGATTTAACCTCTTTGTGTTTCTTGCGGAAAGATTTTTAAATTTGTGAAATTTTTATTGCGTAATATAGGATTTTCTGCGTGGGGGGAGTTTATGTGATAATTCTTGCGGTGTTGTTCGCCTTGTCGCTCTTCGGCCTTGTGGTCGGAGTGTCGAACGATGCGGCGGGTGTTATCGACATGCCGTTGAGGTCTAAGGTGACATCGTTGCGCACCATCAGGCGTGTGGCTGCCGTGGGAGTTGTGGTCGGGGCTGTTATGTCGGGCGGAATGATGAATGTGGCCCGTTTCGGTTTTTTCCATCCGGAGAGTGTCGATTTCCATCAATTGATAATGCTCTATCTGGGTGTCATGCTCTCCTATGTTTTATTGCTCGAACTTTTCATCACTCTGCACCTGCCCACTTCCACCTCTGTGGCGCTTGTGTTCTGCCTTTTCGGAGCCACCATTGCCGTGGCTGTCGTCAAACTTGGCGGCACATCGGCCGAGGGGGGAGAGATAATGTCGGTCATCAATACGGGAGGGGTGTTGGTCATCCTTTTTGCAATTCTCTTTTCGCTCGTGGCAGCTTTCGTGTTGGGCGTCATGGTGATGATGCTGAGCCGTTTGTTCTTGTCCATTCGTCGCAGGAGTTCGTCCTCTTCTTA
>JAZODY010000243.1:0-7169 GCA_045597245.1 Tidjanibacter sp. | reverse complement strand
ACCAATATTTTATAGAGAGAGCCGTGTGCTATGTGAAATTCTCTGTCCGACAAAAATATGCTCCATACACCGTTCGAATTTTTGAAGAGCGGCAGACTCTCGCGTTCCCAGCCGTTGAAATCACCAAAGATAAATACTTTATGTGCCCCGGGCAGCCACTCGCGGAACCACCATCCGCGGTTTTGATTGTCGCGTTGGAAACCGAAATAACGGTAGCCGTTGGCATAATCAACTATGGAACCACTCGACTTTTCAATCTTTAGCAACTTGTCCTCATACAGATTATGACGGTAAACTATTTCATCTTCAACCGGTTCAAGCCAAGCGTCCTGCTCTATTATTTTCAAGCGTTCTTTCATCTTAATTTCCGTTAGTTAATTTGTGAGTGCCGCCTTTTATCGTCGGATGGCATGGCACACCTTTACAAAAATATTGTTTTATGGCAGAAATGCAAAGTTATTTTTAAAATTTATTGCATTTTGTCGTATATTTGCAAAGTTGTGAAGAAATTTTTTACTAACTAAAAACTAGCTTAAATATGTTTAAAGGACATCCCAAAGGTTTGTATGCTCTTGCGTTGGCCAATACAGGCGAGCGTTTCGGCTACTATACCATGCTTGCGGTTTTCGCACTGTTCCTTCGCGCCAATTTCGGACTTGAAGCTGGTGTTGCAGGAGCAATTTACAGTACATTTCTCGGAGTAGTCTACTTTATGCCTCTCATTGGTGGTATTATGGCAGACAAATTCGGATTCGGAAAGATGGTTACCATAGGTATCTCCATCATGTTTGTCGGCTATCTGTTGTTGTCGTTCCCTCTGGGCGGCGACACGTTGGCCATGATTTGTATGTTGGGCGCCCTGCTGTTTATCAGTATCGGTACCGGTTTGTTTAAGGGTAACTTGCAGGTTATGGTGGGTAATCTTTATGACGACCCGAAATATGCAGATAAACGCGACTCGGCATTCTCTATCTTCTACATGGCAATCAACATCGGTGCATTGTTTGCACCCACCGCAGCAGTAGCAATCAAGGATTGGGCAGAGACCAGTCTCGGTTTTTCGTCGAATGATGCCTACCATTTTTCGTTTGCAGTTGCTTGCGTCTCGATGTTGTTGTCAATGGCAATCTATCACATCTTCCGTTTCACTTTCAAGCATGTAGAGGGTGGCGAGCGTAAAGCCGGTGTGGTTGAGACAGAGACGGAACTTACTCCTCAGGAGACCAAATCACGCGTCGTGGCGCTTTGCTTGGTATTTGCTGTTGTTATTTTCTTCTGGATGGCTTTCCATCAGAATGGTTTGACTCTTACCTATTTTGCCGATGAGTTCACCCAGAATAGTTCTGAGGGTTTGCAGAGCATGGTGTTCAGTGTTTGGAATCTGGCGTTGATAATCGTTGCTGTTTATGCAACGTTCTCAATCTTCCAGAGCGATACGGCTAAGGCTAAGTTGCTGTCGGGTATTATTGCAACAGGCGTATTAGGATATTTGGTTTACAGAGCATTCCATGTGGGTAATGCCGAGGTGGCTGTTTCGGCACCTATTTTCCAGCAGTTCAACCCGTTCTATGTCGTGGCTCTGACTCCGGTTTCGATGGCTATTTTTGGCGCATTGGCAAAGAAAGGCAAAGAGCCTTCGGCTCCTCGTAAGATTGCCTACGGTATGCTGGTTGCAGCAATCGGTTTCGCCATTATGGCGGTAGGTTCTATGAATCTCAATACTCCTAATGAGCAGGCTCGAACGAGGATTGTGAATCAGGCTGAGATTATCGCAACAAATATTGACAATGCTTCCGATGCAGAAAGTCTGCAAGTAGCCGAGAAACAGAAAGAGGATTTTGAAACTAATCTTTCGAAAGAGAATAAAGAGTTGTTCGATAAGATGTATAATGCATCATTGGTGGTATTAAAGGCTAAAAATAGTGATGTTTCCGTCAGTGAAGAGCAGGTGTCTTCGGCCACTGCAACGATAGAGGCTATTAAGGCTGATACCAAACCGGAAACTCGCACATCGGCCAACTGGCTTATTTTCACTTATCTTATCTTGACTTTCGCGGAGTTGTTGCTCTCGCCTATGGGAATCTCGTTCGTCTCGAAGGTGGCTCCTCCCAAGTTGAAAGGTATGATGATGGGAGGTTGGTTTGTTGCAACCGCTCTCGGAAACCTGTTGGTGTCGGTAGGAGGATTCCTCTGGGGAGGTATTCCCTTGTGGCTGGTTTGGTCGGTATTTATCGTGCTGTGTCTGCTGTCGGCATTGTTCATGTTTGTGATGATGAAACGCTTGGAGAGCGCAACTTCATAAGTTTCTTGAAGCTAAACAATAGAGAAGGTGCGGGACTTTTTAGTCCCGCATTTTTTTTGTACTTTTGGGAAATTGTTTTGGAAAAACAGACATTGAGATGTTTCGATTGACTTTTCTTGGAACGGGCACTTCGTCGGGCGTGCCGATGATTGGATGCGGGTGTGAGGTCTGCAAGTCGGCGGACAGGCGTGACAAACGCCTGCGTAGTGCGGTGATGATAGAGAGCGACGCAACGAGAGTGGTGATTGACTGCGGTCCCGATTTTCGCTACCAGATGTTGCGGGAGGCGGTGCCGTCGCTGGACGCCATATTGCTTACTCATGAACATATGGACCATATTATGGGAATAGACGAGGTGAGGGCCTATAATTATTTTCAGCAGAGCGATATAGTCGTTTGTGCAACCCGCCGTGTGCAGGATACGGTCAAGAGAGTGTTCAGTTACGCTTTTGCCGAACATAAATACCCGGGAGTACCCGACATAGAGTTGCGCGAAATAGTACCGAACACCGACTTCTCGATTGGCGATATGTCATTCTCCCCTATCGAAGGTATGCATTATAAACTTCCTGTGACCGGTTTCAGGCTTGGCAGTATGGCCTATCTGACCGACTTTAATCATATTTCCGATTGCGAGATGAGGAAATTGCAGGGGTTGGATGTGTTGATAGTAAATGCCTTGCGTAAAGAGCAGCATTTGTCGCACTTCTCTCTTCCGGAGGCAATGGAGTTGAGTCGCAAGGTAAAGGCCCGCAGGACGCTATTCACCCATGTCTCTCACCAGATAGGTCTGCATGAGGCTATCTGTGCCGAGTTGCCCGAAGATATGTCATTTGCTTATGACGGATTGAAAATAGAGTTCGAATAAAACCCAGATAATCATATGTGTAAGATTTTGCTCATAACGCCGCCTTTCCTGCAACCCAATACGCCATATCCGGCTACGGCATACCTGAAAGGTTATTTGTCCCGCAAAGGGATGGAGGTGAGGCAGGCGGACCTATCTGTCGAAGTGCTTAACGATATCTTCACGAGAGATTTTTTGACCACGTTGTTTGATAATTTCCGGAGTGAGGATGCCGACGATAATGTGTTGAGAATATATTCATTACGCAAAGAATATATATCAACAATTGATGTGGTGATGAGATTCCTTCGTGGACAGGACCCCACAATTGCGATGCAGATATGCAGTTCCGATTTTCTGCCGCAGGCATCTCGTTTCGATGCAGTGGCCGACTTGGAAGATGTGTTCGGTGCAATGGGGCAGCAGGATTGTGCCAAATATTTGGCCACGTTGTATTTGCAGGATATTAGCGATTTCATAAGAGCCACAGTGGCAGAGGAATTTGAAATAGTGAAATATGCAGAGAGTCTTTCGTTGTCGGTACCAGAATACTCCAAGTTGCAACAAGTGCTTGATTGTCCGTGTAATGCGATAGAACAACTGATGTGCAACCGCTTACGGGAGATGCTTGTGGAGTATGCTCCGGAGTTTGTGGGCTTTTCCGTTCCTTTCCCGGGAAATCTGCTCGGAGCATTGCGTTGCGGCCGTTATATCAAGACCAATTTCCCGGATATAAAAGTGATTATGGGAGGAGGTTACCCCACTACGGAGTTGCGTCATATGACCGATGACGGCATTTTCGGTTGTGTGGATTATGTTGTGCTCGACGATGGCGAGCTGGCTACGGAACGGATTGTTACGGGCGGAGAGTTGATACATACCTACACAGCTGAGGGTTATTATGATAATGCTACTCGGGGTATATCGCATGAAGAGCGCGGTTGTCCTGATTTTTCCGATTTGCCTTTCGAGAAATATTTCTCGTTGTGTGAAATCACCAATCCGATGCATCGTCTGTGGAGTGATGGCAGATGGAATAAGATGATTCTTGCGCATGGATGTTATTGGGCAAAATGCGCTTTTTGCGATACATCGTTGGATTACATAGGATGTTTCGACTCGGTGTCGGCAGAACATTTTGTGGATTGGATGGAACTGGTGGCAGCTCAGACGGGGTCATCTGGATTTCATTTCGTGGATGAGGCTGCATCGCCTAAATTGCTTAAAGAGGTATCATTGGAGATATTACGACGCGGACTCAAATTCTCATGGTGGACCAACATTCGGTTTGAGAAGGCCTTCACTGGCGATTTGTGTAGATTGATGGCTGCGGCGGGTTGCGTCGCTGTCTCGGGAGGATTGGAAACAGCAAACGACCGCTTGTTGAAACTCATCAATAAGGGAGTAAACATTGAGCAGGCAACCATGACGATGCGTAATTTCTATTATGCGGGTATTATGGTCCATACCTATCTTATGTACGGTTTCCCTACCGAAACCTTGCAGGATACGATTGACTCATTGGAGGTCGTGCGTCAGATGTTCAGAGCCCGACTTATTGATTCGGCATTCTGGCACAGATATGCAATGACGCTTTATAGTCATAGCGGAATAGCTCCACATGAGTATGGCGTGCGTCGTAAAGGCATGTTGCTCAATCCGTTTGCCAATAATGAAGTGGCTTTCTCAGAGAATCGGGGATACAGTCTCGATATGGTGGGAGAGGCACTGCGTTTGTCTTTGGTCAATTATATGGCCGGAGTGGGACTTGAAAAACCGGTGAATAAATGGTTTGAGGGTAAAGTGCCGCATACGACCATTGAAAATTCGCTTATTACAGATGCGCTCATCAAGCCCGATGATTGTCGAATATTCTCCCCCACTGCCCGTTTGGTTTGGTTGGGAGGCGATGTGTTATTGACCGAGAAGGGATTATTGGCAATGACCAAGAGCGAGGAGAAAGAGATAAAGTTCAAGGAATGTGACGCCGAATTTTTGATGGAAATCATAGAAAAGTGTGCCGACCTTGAAAACGATGTGCGTTTCGATGATGTAAAAGAGTATTATGCCCAGTTCAGCGAGGAGCCGTTCTTGGTGCTTTACCACTCGAAACAGTGGGATATGTTGCGTAAAATGGGATTATTACAGATATAATAAAGGACAAGAAAATGAAGAAGTTTAATGACAAGGTGGTGGTAATTACAGGTGCCTCGTCCGGAATCGGCAAGGCGCTTGCTTATGAGTTTGCAGCGTTGGGCAGCAAAGTTGTTATAGGGGCACGTCAGGAGAAAAGCCTGATGGAGATTACGGCCGACATTACATCTAAGGGGGGAAAGGCAGTCTATCAAGTTACCGATGTTACTAGCGAACAGGATTGTAAGGCACTTATCGACAAGGCGGTGGCGGTGTACGGCGACATTGATATTCTTATTTGTAATGCAGGTATCTCAATGAGGGCACTTTTTGATGATGTCGATTTGAGCGTATTGCATCGTTTGATGGATGTAAATTTCTGGGGTTGTGTCTATTGTACCAAGTATGCCCTGCCCTATATTCAGCGTACGAAAGGCTCTATTGTTGCAGTGTCGTCGGTGGCCGGTATTCAAGGTCTGCCCGGACGAACGGGATATTCTGCATCGAAGTTTGCGATGACCGGTTTCCTCGAAACGATTCGTGTGGAGAATCTCAAAAAGGGAGTGCATGTAATGATAGCCTGTCCCGGATTTACGGCAACAAATGTGCGTTTCTCTGCCCTGACGGCCGATGGTACGCAACAGGGAGCGACACCTCGCAAAGAGGAGAAGATGATGACTGCCGAACAGGTTTCGCACTGCATAGTGAAAGGTATAGCACGTCGCAGATGTCTTGTACTGATGGAGTATGAGGGACGTTTGTCGCACTTTATCAAGAAATTTGCTCCGCGACTTTTGGAGCGACTCAACTATTGGTTTATGGCTAAGGAGCCTGATTCGCCACTCAAATAACTCATTACGATTTCCAAAGTATTTTATACCTGCATCTATTTTTGGTGCAGGTATTTTTTACGTCATCATACCCATATTGTTGGTTGTTGCGCTCTTTCTTTCAGATATTTAATTACCTATTTGACTATAAACACAAAATGCAGATTTTAATAAATTAACGATAAACGTTAAATTATTATCGAAAAAATATTGCGCGAAAAGAATTTTGTATTACCTTTGCATATCGATAAACGATAAATATTTATCGAATAAAAAGTTGAACCATAAAATTTAATGTTTATGAAAATCGAAAAGAAGAGTCAATGCCGCCTTGTCGTGCTGTTTGTGATTTTATGCTTGCTATTTATTCCGGAACTGATAGTCAGTACCTTGCATGCTGTTGTAGATGAAGATTTGCGCTCTAACGAACGTGTTACTCTTTTGGGGGAGATGAATATCAGTGCGCCGTCATACATGGCAGAGGATGCGTTGAGCAGTTTTGCTCCAATTGAACTCCGGCCTGCCACAGATGACTATCCAAGAATCATGGCAGAACCCTCTCAGGTAATGGTATATGTTGATGATGGAGATTTTGAGATAACGCATAGCAGGGCATATTCATTAAGAAAAGTGATGTTATACATCGCTTGGTTGTTGGTTGTGATACAGATTGGATTGGTGGTGACGGTTATTATCTCTGTTATCAGAGGGTTTCGTTCAGGGGTCTTTTTTACTAATCTATCGGTCGTTTTGCTGAGAGTGCTGGCCGCTGTTTACTGTGTTTACAGTTTCATCTCGGATAATTTCGGAGCAATGGAGCAGAACGTGGTTAAGGAGTTGTTGGGTGATGTATGTCCCAATGATTTTATGGGAGTTTCGGTTTTGACGAGCGAAACAATAATAGTTCCCGTAGTTATCCTTATCTTAGCAGAGTTGATAAATATCGCTCATCGTCTTAATGAAGAGGAATGTGCAACAATTTAATGGAGAGAAGTAATATGATAGTAACCAATTTGGATGTTATGCTTGCGCGACGAAAGATGTCGTTGCAGGAGCT
>JAZODY010000242.1:0-3770 GCA_045597245.1 Tidjanibacter sp. | reverse complement strand
TGATTTTTGACGAGAAACCGACGGCCGGTCTCCTGATTGCCGAATCACAGCCCGCTCTGCGACTGCTCAAAGAATATCCACAGATTGTCGTCCTGTGGCACCGGAGCAACCACCCTCACCGCCTCCTTGCGCACCGGATGGATGAACTCCAATGAGCGCGAATGCAATGATATGCCTCCGCCCTTGTTGGAACGTTTGGCTCCGTACTTCAAGTCTCCCTTGATGGGACTGCCCACCTTCGAGAGCTGACATCTTATCTGATGATGGCGCCCCGTCACGAGTTCCACCTCCACAAGTCGATAGTTGGTGCTGCCGCCAAGCAATCGATAGTGCAACTCGGCTCTCTTTGCATCGCCTTTGGGTTTGTCGTAGGCATGTGCTCGATTGCTTTTGCCGTCGCGAGTGATGTAGTGCACCAGCGTACCCTCCGTTTCGGGAGTCATCTCCTCCGTCACGGCCCAATATATCTTTTTTATCTGGTGTTGTTTAATCATCTCGTTAAGCCTCACCAACGCCTTGCTTGTCTTGGCAAATAACACCGCACCGCTCACCGGTCGGTCTATTCTGTGAACCACACCCAGAAAAACATCTCCGGGTTTGTTGTCGCGTCGTTTGATGAAGGCTTTTATCTCCTCCTCCAATGCACTGTTCCCTTCGGGGTCGGTCTGCACAAGTTCGCCGCTGCGTTTGTTCACCACCAGCAGGTGGTTGTCTTCATACAATATGTCTTCCGTTTTAAACATCTCTCTTCTTTACTATTCGTTCGGATTAAATGTGAATGCAAAGGGCAACAGGTCGGCGGCACTATCCACCACCGTGGCCGTCGTACCCGAGCACATGGCTATCTTTATTTTGCTTTTCTGTCTGTTTTCGGTGTCGGCCAACACTTGTCGGCATACTCCGCAGGGAGCGCACTCTCTGCTCTCGTCCGACGCCACCACCGCCATCATCACTATCTTGCTCTCCGTCATGCTACTGTTGTGTTGTGAGAGCAGGTTGTGCTCGGCGCAGATGCTGGCAGGAAACGACGAACTCTCCTGATTGCTGGCCCAAATTATGTTGCCGTCATCGAGCAATGCCGCTGCACCCACCTTGAATCCGGAGTAAGGTGAGTGGGAACTCTCTCGGGCCATGCGTGCCGCCTCCACCAACCCTGCCATACCCTCGGGCAGCGGCTCGTCGAGGCGGAAACGTTTGTAGTGCAGTGTGCGATTCTTCTCCTCCATCTCTGTTCTATGTCGGTTTTTTCTTTACTCTGTTTTTGTGCTATTCAGCCTCGGGTGCCGAGGGATAGAGATGAAATCTTACGTTTACCGAGTATGAGAATTTCAATTTCTTGAACTCCAATCCCGAATCGGCAGCCTCCTCCGTAATCATCTCGGCCGATGATTTCATGGCACGTGTGGACATCACAAGTCCGTTGTAATTGACACTGCCTCCCATGTTGTTGTAATCCATGATGTAGAATGCGGCGCCGGCCTCCTGACCGATTGCTTCGGCAAGTGTGTCCGCTATATTGCGGGCATTGCGCATTGCTTCCTTTCGAAGTTCCATCTTTATTCCCTCCATGTCGGAATAAGTGGATTTTGTCACCTGAGTGTCGGAGATGTCCAATTGGGCCAGAGCCTCAAAGACACCATTGACCTGCTCGGCATCGTGCAACAGGAGCTGATAACTCTTGCGGGTCTGCACCGCGCGTCTTCTGAGTATGTAGGTTTGCAGGTCGCTCGACATGTCGGCAACGGTGAGTTTCTTCTCCACATCTATACCGAGACCTTTCAACGCATTTATCATCTTGCGCTCCTGCGAGGCAACGCTCTCCTTGTTCTTCGATTTGTCTTGGTCGATGGTGATGGAGAGGTATATTTCGTCGGGAACCACCTCTTTTTCGGCCTTTCCTGTTACCTCTATCTGGCTTATCTCGTTGATGTTGTTTTGTGCCGCAAGGGGTAAAGTCGCCATCAGCACAATGATTAAAAACAGGTGTTTTCTCATGATTTTATCCTCCTTATTGTTCCTTGTTTATCAGTTTCTTGTTGACCTTTGCCTTGTGTGTCGTGCCGTCATCGAGCTGTTTCGCCCCACGCGATGTGGCAAAAACGGGGTCGATGTAACGCCGCAAGTATGATGTCCGTGTACGATGACCTTCGGGTTTGGGGGTCAGGAAATAGAGTTCGAATTCCATCGTGAAACCACCCTCTTCGTCCATCTCCGCCGTCCCCATCACCGTGTCTGGCATGACGCTCTGCCCCTCTTTCACCGCCGTTGTCGCAAGGCCCGCATATCGGGCAATCGTCCCGTCGCTGTGGGTCACCTCCACGTAGTCGTTCTTTATGCTCGCCACACCCTTGCGTGCCGCATACACCCTGCCGTCGTTGCCTCTCCAAGAGAATTGCAGACAAGTGAAATTTACAAGATTGTCTTCATGATAATGATGCGCTTCCACCGGAGTTCGTTGCACAACCTGTGCGTAAATCCTCTTTCCGCACGGCATGCGATAGACGAAATCACTCTCCGGCATTACTGCAAATTCTTGCAATGTCGCGGCCCGAAGTGTCATTGCGCCAGCAATGCAGAGCAGTAATGGGAGGAGGCGTTTCATCTTCTCGATAGTTTTATCACGTTTTCCACATGCTGAGTGTGGGGGAACATATCAACCGGCTGTACGGCATCCACCTTGTAGGCTTCGTCGAGCAGAGCCACATCGCGGGCCTGAGTGGCCGGATTGCAACTTACATAGACTATGCGTCGGGGGGCCGCACGCAGTATGGTCTCTATCACATCCTCATGCACGCCGGCACGAGGCGGGTCGAGAATGATGACATCCGGCTGACCGTTTTCATCAATGAATCGGTCGTTCATCACATCTTTCATGTCACCCGCATAGAATACCGTATTTGTTATGTTGTTCAGTGCCGAGTTGTGTTTTGCATCCTCGATGGCCTCGGGCACATACTCCACTCCCACCACTTTGGAGCACCTGCCTGCCACGAAGTTCGCTATCGTGCCGGTACCCGTATAGAGGTCATAAACAACCTCGTCGCCTGTCAGTTCGGCAAAGTCGCGGGTCACCTTATACAATTCGTACGCCTGTTCCGAATTGGTCTGATAGAATGATTTGGGGCCCACCTTGAAACTCAGTCCCTCCATCTGCTCCACAATGTGGTCCTTGCCACGCAGGGTGAATGCGTCGAGGTCGGAGGTGGAGTCGTTCAGTTTGTCGTTCACCATGCACATCAGCGATGTTATCTCCGGAAAACGGGCACACAGAGCCTCTCCGAGGGATTCCAAACGCTCGGCATTGTTGCTCGCCACCACCAATATCACCATCACCTCGCCCGTCGATGCAGTACGGATTATGATGTTGCGCATGAAACCGCTGTGCTCCCTGATATTGTAAAATTCATAACCGTGCTCTATGCAGAACTCTCTTACAAAGAGTCTGATGCTGTTCGACGGTTCGGGTTGCAGATAGCAGTTTTCAATGTCTAATATCTTGTCGAATTTCTCCGGAATGTGGAAACCCAGCGCGGGACGGTCTTCTATTTCGTCGCCACGTGCAATCTCCTCGTAGGTCTTCCAGCGGCTCGGAGCAAAGGTGTATTCGAGTTTGTTGCGATAGAAACGGGTCTTGGCCGAGCCGAGAGCGGGCATTATCTCCGGCAATTCAACCTTGCCTATGCGGGTGAGTTGGTCTTCCACCTGCTGGCGTTTGAAATTCAGTTGCTCCTCATAGGGCAGATTCTGCCACTTGCAACCGCCGCACACTC
>JAZODY010000241.1:0-1521 GCA_045597245.1 Tidjanibacter sp. | reverse complement strand
TAACCGTCATTGGCAGGAGTACCCGAGAGCAGAGGTTCTTCCGGAGAACCCTCAACATTGAGTTTGCCGTTCTCCAACATCACCATGGTCATGAACGACGGATACTGCACCAGATATGCGAAACACTCCTCCTCCACATTGCCTTTGAGTGTGAATTTACCCTGACTTACGTTGGTTGAATCTATGGGCATTCCCTCATCGTTCAACAAGTAAACCATGCCGCTCAGCAGGTCGGGCATATTGCCGTTTATGGTGTAATTTACTCCGTTGTTCTGGCTGCATCCGCATGCCAATGCACTCAGCGCGAGTGCGAAAATGATTTTTTTCATTTGACTTTTTTTGTTTGTTGATAATCCTTTTCACTGTTCTTTTTCACCTTCTCCGGATGGTCTACCACAAAACTCTCCCAACTTGCCGACCTCTTGCTTGTCCGTTTTGGGACGGTGGTTTGAGGTATGGGGGAGGAGCTTACGAAGTGGTGACACAGGGCTACGGCCAAACCGTCTGTGGCATCCAGCTTTTTCGGGTCGAATGTTATGCCCAACATGTTTTTCAACATCAGAGCCACCTGCTCTTTTGCCGCTCCACCCGAGCCCGTTATGGCCTGTTTCACTCTTCGCGGCGCATACTCGAAGACGGGTTTGTCACGATGCAGTGCGGCAGCCATTGCCACTCCTTGCGCTCTGCCCAACTTCAACATACTCTGCACATTCTCACCAAAGAAAGGGGACTCCAATGCCACCTCGTCGGGGTCGTACTCTTCAATCAGGGCCGACACACGTTCGAATATGTATTTCAATTTGTCGTAGGCGTTGCTCAGTTTGCTCAGTTCAATCGTCCCCAATACGACGCAACTCATCTTCGACCCCTCGGCGGTCAGCACCCCGTAACCCATGTTGTTGGTTCCCGGGTCTATCCCCATTATGGTCTTTCTCTCCATTGCAGTCTGTGTTTTATCGGTTAATCTTTTGACCTCTGCCGACGTTCCGCCATCTTTTTTCCATTATGTCAAGTCTGTTCCGCACATTAAGCGACACGACCCCATCCGTAGAACGCCATGTTTAAACCGCGCTTTGCATGTGCTCAACGTGCGTTTTGCGTGCGCTCGGCCTCTGCTTTTTCGAGTTTGCTGACACGTGCGGCCAATTCGGGCAGATTTCTCATCACCGCATTTGCTCTGCGGAACTTGCCCACCGGCATCGAGGGATAACCCATCACCACCTCGCCGTCGGTTATGTTGTTGCTCACTCCGGCTTTTGAACCCACCTGCACTCTGTCGCCTATGGTTATATGGCCCACTATACCCGATTGACCGCCCATCATGCAGTTGCGACCCACCTTGCAGGAGCCGGCCACACCGGTCTGTGCTGCCATTACGGTGTTCTCTCCTATCACCACGTTGTGGGCTATCTGAATCAGATTGTCCAACTTCACTCCGCGTTTTATCACCGTCGAACCCATCGTTGCACGGTCCACACAACTGTTGGCTCCAATCTCCACATTGTTCTCTATCACCACATT
>JAZODY010000240.1:0-2369 GCA_045597245.1 Tidjanibacter sp. | reverse complement strand
GAGATAATGGCTCCGGTAGGCTCCTATGAGTCGCTCAGAGCGGCCATAGAGGCAGGTGCCGACTCGATATATTTCGGAGTGGGACGACTCAACATGCGCTCTCAGTCGTCGGCCAACTTCACACTCGACGACTTGGGCGAGATAGTGACCACGGCCAAAGAGCACGGTCTGAAAACCTATCTGACGGTCAATACGGTGGTATATGACGAAGAGGTGGAGGAGATGCACGCTGTGGTGGAACGTGCCAAACAGGAGGGGGTGGACGCGCTCATCATGTCGGACCAAGCGGCCATAATGTATGCCCGCAGTCGCGGCATGGAGGTACACATCTCCACCCAGCTGAACGTTTCGAACACCGAGACGGTGAGATTCTTCTCCCAGTGGGCCGATGTGGTTGTTTTGGCGCGCGAATTGTCGCTCGAACAGATTCGGCGCATCCATCGCAACATAGAACGAGACAACATCTGCGGTCCGAACGGCAAGCAGGTGAAGATAGAGATGTTTGCCCACGGAGCGATGTGCATGGGCATCTCGGGCAAGTGTTACCTGAGCCTCCACGACACCGGATGTTCGGCCAATCGCGGAGCATGTCGCCAGATTTGTCGCCACAGCTATGAGTTGCACGACCGCGATACGGGAGCCGTCATACGCACCGACGGGCAATATCTGCTCTCGCCCAAAGACCTGTGTACCATAGAGTTTTTGGACAAGTTCATAGAGGCCGGAGTCAGGGTGCTCAAAATAGAGGGCAGGGCTCGTTCGAGCGAGTATGTCAAGCGTGTGGTGGGATGTTACAACGAGGCGCTTGTGGCTCTCGAAGAGGGTGATTATACCGAAGAGCGACGTGCGGCATGGGTCGAGCGTCTTTCGACGGTGTTCAACCGCGGCTTCTGGGGCGGCTACTATCTGGGCCGACCCGTGGTGGAATTGAGCAAGAACTACGGCTCGGCGGCCACCATGCGCAAGGTGTATGTGGGCCGAGTGACCAACGTGTTCAAGAAGATAGGGGTGGCCGAGATATTGGTGGAGGCCTCGCCGTTGGAGCGCGGCAGAAACGTCTTCATAACGGGCAAGACCACCGGCATGGTGGAGTTTGAGGCGACTGAGCTGTATGTTGCCGAACATCCGGCCGAGTGCGCTCCGCAGGGTTGCCACTGCTCGGTGAAGGTGCCGGCCACGGTCCACAGAGGCGACAAACTCTACAAGGAGGTGCCAGCCTCTGAGGTGGAGACCCAATAAAGAGTTCGAAGCAAGGGGGCGAAACAAAGGGGTTGTAGGGAGTTCATAAGGAGAGTCTATGTGAATCGGCAATTCGTATTGTCGGGGTTTCACAAGGTCGCTTCCCGAAATCGACAACGGAGATTGTAATTGCGAGGGGGACCGGAATCCGTGAGGGGGACCGGAATTGCGAGAAAGAGCAATTAACAAAAAACAAAAATGAGAAGGTGGTTATACATATTGTTTGCGGCGGTGACGATTTTTGCAATCGACACTCTCATCCCCGCACCCGAAACGGCCACCGGACACCACCGTACGGAGGGCACATGGCACTACGATGAGACGCGCCAGATGAGTTTCTCCATGGCGGGCGATACGGCAAGAGTGGCTCGTCAGGAGAATCTGCGCACCACATCGAGCCTGCGCCACATCTCCCACAGGCAGAAGAAGAATCAGACATCAAAACCGTCGGTGACGGGAATAAAGAGTTTCCGCTCGACCCAGACGTCGGATTACGGTCGGGTCGCCATACCCTCTTCGCTGCACGCGAGGGCAACAGAGCGACATGTCTTTCGCCTGCATCACATAATCATTTAGCATCTTTTTTATTCCATTCAAGGCAGGACGAACACGGTTTCGTCCCGCTTAACTGCGGAATCTGCTCCTTTCCGAAAGGGAGAATATTGCGCATTGTCGTTGTCGTGCCTCCGTGCCTTGCATAGGAGCGGATGCGTGGCGACACCCATAAACACAAAACAACACAAAAACGACAAAGAATAAAAAGATGAAACAGACACTGATAGACAAGCATATACACAAATTCGACCAGATAAACAGAAGACTCAATCTCGACATCCGTTATACGGCAGCCTGTGTGGCAGCCACCGCATTTATGGCTCTGCCGCTCATTCCGTTCATAGGACAGAGCGATTGGCTCAACAGCATCTGCGCAACCATAGGTTGGTGCGGTGCGGCAAGCCTATTCTGTATATTGCTCTATCTGCTCATTGGCGACAGCCGGACCCTCCATCGCAAAGAGACGGGAAGTTGTTTGGAGCGATGCGAGGTCTATTTCGATGCCAACGACCTCAACACCGTGGCCGGCAAACTGCAAACGGGCGACTTCAACGGACTGCTCTCCATACCGCGCA
>JAZODY010000239.1:0-4619 GCA_045597245.1 Tidjanibacter sp. | reverse complement strand
ACAATACCGTTTTTCTCCTTGCTTCCGTTCACGTAGAACAGCACCTTAAATGTACTTCGCATAATCCAATTCTTTTTGGTTACAAAATTAGTTGTCAGCGAGTTGTACATTGTTATGCAGAATATGGCAGAGAGTAGAAATAAACTCCAACGACCTATAAACTTGCCTCGTTATCGGGTAATGATTTGAAAACCGTTTGCCCTCATTACCTTTCATTTCCTTGCACTTTTGCATCGGAGAGGCTTTCATCAAAAGTCCTCATAAGTCATTGAACACCAGTGCTGCCATCATTATTTTCCCTCATTCGTTAGATTTTTCCAGAGATATAAACTATAAAAAACTTATCGGATGTCTTATCATAAATGTTCCGGTTGCCCGTTGAGGGCCGTTTACGACAAAAAACCCAAATCTTTCATGGCGCGTTTCTGGCGTTGGCACATCAATTTCTGCCCGGGTTGGAAAGCCTATTTTCTCTCGCTCTCGGAGCAGGAGCAGACGCAACTGAGGGAACGCTATTCGTTTACCGGATATGAGCAACGTTAAGGTGTTGTTTGCAAGGTTGGGGACGAGCATCAAGCGTTTCTTGTCGCGACTTTCGTTTCGAACGGGAGTTGCGGTGTTGATTTTGTGCGGGGTCTTCTACGGAGTTTCGTTTGCGCAGATGTTGCTGCCCATCTCGGCCGGAGCCAAAACGGTGTTGTGGGTAATCTTTTTCGGATTGGCCAAGACAGCCCAATACGGAGGGCTGCTCATTGTGGGGGTCGAAGGGTGGCAACGCATAAAGTCGTGGCTGCGGCGTGGCAAAGACGATGCGGGGTAATCACGGGGCGGATGTGGATGCTCTTCGCTGAGGTACGAACGATTGGCGTCCGACTTGTTTTAAGGGAGAGAGGGGGAAGAATATTGTTGAAACAGGGGGATAATGTGTGAAAAATTGATTACCTTTGTAAGATTCAGGTTGCAACCCGGCGCAAAGCCCTGACGACCGTCGGGCATGGTGCTGTCGCAGGGCGGGCGCACCGAACGGATGGAATAAAAAAATATGACTTTGAATAATGGAACTGCTTGACAGATTTTTGAAATATGTGGCTTTCGATACGCAGAGTTGCGAGGAGAGCCAATCGTTTCCCTCCACAGCAAAACAGAAGGTTTTGCTGGAAGAACTGACCGATGAGATGCGTGCATTGGGGCTCCAAGAGGTGGAGATGGATGAGTATGGCTATGTGATGGGGACCATTCCGGCAAGCGAGGGGTATGAGGATGCTCCCGTCATCGGATTCATTGCCCATGTGGATACCAGTCCCGATATGAAGGGGGCCGACGTTAAACCACAGATTATAGAGAATTACGACGGAGAAGACATTCGGCTTAACGAGCATTTGGTGATGAGAGTGGCCGATTTTCCCGAGTTGCCGCGCTTCAAGGGCCATACGATTGTCACCACCGACGGCACCACTCTGCTCGGTGCCGACGACAAGGCGGGAGTGGCCGAGATAATGACTGCGGCCGAATACCTGATGGAACACCCCGAGGTTAAGCATGGTCGCATACGCATAGGGTTTACTCCTGATGAGGAGATAGGCCGCGGTGTCGATTTCTTCGATGTGGCACGATTCGGTGCCGAGTTTGCATATACGATGGACGGCAGTGCCGAGGGCGAATTGGAGTATGAGAATTTCAATGCGGCCAGTGCCAAATTTGTGGTGAGCGGTCGCAACATCCATCCGGGGTATGCCAAAGATAAGATGGTGAATGCCATGCAGGTGGCTATGGAGATAAATGCGTTGTTGCCTGCTGCGGAGCGACCGGAACATACGGCAGGGTATGAGGGCTTCTACCATCTGGTTGGAATGAAGGGCGAAGTGGAGAGAGCCGAACTGAGTTATATCATTCGCGACCATTCGCGAGAGAGGTTCGAGGAGCGTAAGGCTCTTTGCCAAAGAGCGGCGGAGTTCGTGAACGGCAGATATGGTGAGGTGGTGGAGCTGACGCTCAAAGACCAATATTACAATATGCGAGAGATGGTCGAGCCGCATCCCGAGGTGATGGAGAAGGCGATGGCTGCCATGAGGATGGCCGATGTGGAGCCCATCATAAAACCCATCAGGGGTGGTACCGATGGGGCGCGATTGTCGTTCATGGGATTGCCCTGTCCCAATATCTTTGCGGGCGGAATGAATTTCCACGGAAAGTTTGAGTATTGCTCGTTGAATACGATGCAGAAGGCAGTGAATACAATAATCAATCTGGCTGCGCTGTGGGCCGAGTAGGCGGAGAGGAGTGTAAGACGAGAAACGATAATGTGGTAAAATAAACATTAAGAGAGGAGCTAAAATGAAAAAGATGATGATGGCTGTGGTTGCAGTGATGGCTATGATGTCGGCTACGGCCCAGAGCAACAAAACAACCCAGACCAATAACGGTGCTGCGCTGTCGCAGCAGGAGATTATCAACAACCTGAAAGCAACCATGCAGGAGGCGGCCAGCCAATCGGCAACCAATGCCCAGCAGAAATTCAATGATGCGGCGGAGCAGGCCAAAGCCTCGGCAGCGGCAGCATTGCAGAATGCTCAGCAGAGCGGTGCCAATGCTCTCTCCAATGTGATGCAGAATGTCAATACGGCCACCGACCAGACGGCAAAGGGCGATTTGCTCTCCTTTGTCAAGAGTCTTGCGGGCACGTCACTCTCGCCCAAGAACCTTGCGGGCGATTGGAAATATACGGCTCCCGCGGTGCAGTTCGAGAGCGAGAATGTGTTGGCATCGGCGGGTGGCCTGTTGGCGGCCCAGACGGTGGCGTCTAAGTTGGAGGGAGTGTTTGTGAAGTTGGGTATCAAGAGCGGCTCCATGAACTATGTGTTTGCCGAGGATGGCTCGTTTACGGGCACTATGGGCGGCCGTGCGTTCAAGGGACGCTATGAGATTGACGACAAGGCCAAGACAGTGAAACTCACATATCTCTCATCGTTAAATCTGCCGTTGCTCACGTTCAAGGTGGACATGAAACTGAGTGCCGAGGGGATGAATATGTTGTTCGATGCCGACAACCTGCTGAAACTCTTCAAGGTGGTGGTGCGTGTTACGGGCAACTCCACGCTGAACACTCTTGGCAATCTGGCCGACAGCTACGACGGAATGAAGGTGGGTTTCAAGTTTGTTCGATAGCGTTGCAGGGGCCGCACGAACGGTCGTGAGGGTGAAGAGCGGCAGAGGCCGATGACCTCCCCGAGCGGGATTGCGACGTGGATGACACGATAATGTCGGACGACGAGACGGATACGGAGAATAAAAACCTAAACATAAATTTAATTCTAAAACAAAACTAAGACATGAAAAAACTTATGATTTTGACTTGTGCCGTTGTTGCAGCTATTTCCATGCAGGCACAGGAGAGTGATGAATTCAAGTATGAGTTCACCGACATTAAGAAGTTGGAGGCAACTTCCGTAAAGAATCAGGCAAGCAGCGGTACCTGCTGGGCATTTTCCACCATCTCTTTCCTTGAAAACGAATTGCTTGCTGCCGGTAAGGGCGAGCACGACCTTTCGGATATGTGGATTGTTCGCTGGGCCTATTATGACAAGGCCGTGAAGTATGTGCGTATGCACGGCACCATCAACTACGCACAGGGTGGCGCAGCAGGTGACGTGTTGGCAATGTGGGACAAATATGGCATCGTGCCCGAGGAGGTCTATACCGGTTTGCAGTACGGCTCCACCACTCACCGTCATGGCGAGATTGAGGCTGCATTGAAGGCCTATCTCTCCACAATCATCGAGAACCGTCAGCTCTCGACCAAGTGGCTTGCCGGTCTGAACGGTATTCTGGATGCCTATTTCGGCGAGATTCCCGAAACGTTTGAGTGGGAGGGTGTGACTTATACTCCCAAGAGCTATGCCGAGCACCTCGGTCTGGATATGAGCGACTATATCTCGTTTACCTCGTTCACCCACCATCCCTTCGACACTTGGTTTGAGTTGGAGATTCCCGACAACTGGATGTGGCACAAGTCTTACAACATTCCCCTCGATGAGTTTATGGGCCTTGTGGACCTCTCAATCGAGAAGGGCCACTCGGTGGCTTGGGGAACGGACGTGAGCGAGCAGGGCTTCCTCCGCAAGAACGGAGAGGCTTATGCCATCATTCCTCCCTTCTATAAAGAGGACAAAAGCGACACCGAGGAGGCAAGATGGGTGGAGCTGACCCCCGCAGAGCGTGCACTCACCATCACCAAACTGACCGCACCCGTTAAACCCGCCGAGATTACTCAGGAGATGCGCCAGCAGGGTTTCGACAACTATGAGACCACCGACGACCACGGTATGTGTATCGAAGGAACGGCCACCGATCAGGAGGGCAATAAGTTCTATCGCGTGAAGAACTCGTGGGATACCACCTACGGCTACGACGGCTACCTCTATGCCTCGAAACCTTTCGTGGAGTTGAAGACCATCAACATTGTTGTGAACAAGAACATTCTGCCCAAAGAACTCAAAAAGAGAATGGGTATCGAGTAGTTGGTCGATTCGAAGATATTGAAGGAGCCTGTCTAACAAGTTTTATTAGGCAGGTTTTCTTTGTTTTTTGGGGAGGTAGCTTTTTGTGCGTTTTGGGGTATT
>JAZODY010000238.1:0-4684 GCA_045597245.1 Tidjanibacter sp. | reverse complement strand
TGTCTTGGTCTATGGTATTCCGGAGTTCCGTCTGCCGAAAGACAAGGTGGTCAGCAGAGAGATTGAGAAGGTGAGCAGGCTGGGTGTGAAATTCGAAAGCGACACCATTGTGGGCCGCACCGTAACCATCGACTCGCTGATGGACGAGGAGGGCTTCGAGGCCGTATTCATCGGCTCGGGAGCCGGTCTGCCCCGCTTCATGGGCATAGGTGGCGAGAACCTCAACGGAGTGCTCTCGGCCAACGAGTTCCTCACAAGGGCCAACCTCATGAAGGCCTACGACGAGGAGTATGACACCCCCATCTTTGCAGGCGAGAGAGTGGTGGTTGTAGGAGGCGGAAACGTGGCTATGGACTCGGTGAGAACGGCAAAAAGATTGGGTGGCGAGGCCTATATCGTCTATCGTCGCTCGGAGGCCGAGTTGCCCGCACGCGTGGAGGAGGTACACCACGCCAAAGAGGAGGGCATAGAGTTCATGATGCTCACCAATCCGGTGGAGATTCTCGGCGACGAGAAGGGCTGGGTGAAGGGCATCCGTTGCATCCGCATGGAGTTGGGCGAGCCCGACGAGTCGGGTCGTCGTTCGCCGGTGGAGGTTGCGGGCTCGGAGTTTGAGTTGCCCTGCGACACGGTAATCATGGCTCTGGGTACGTCGCCCAACCCGCTGATTGCCTCGACGACAAGCGGCTTGGAGACCAATCGTCGCCGCTGCATCGTGGCCGACGAAGACGGTGCCACCTCCCGCGAAGGCGTATTTGCGGGCGGCGATGCCGTTACGGGTGCCGCAACGGTGATTCTGGCTATGGGAGCAGGCCGCAAAGCCGCCAAAGCCATCGACCTCTACATCAAAGAGAAGACGCAAGGTGCCGAATAAGAACACTTTGACGCGCAGCGCCACACACAGGAGGCAGAGGCGCGGAACAATAATCACAAAAAAAGGAGCGAGAAATTCGCTCCTTTTTTTGTGATGTATTTTGGCCGGCTGTGATGTATTTGGCCGGCAGGCCCGAGGGCTTGTCAATAAAGCCGTACCCTGTCGGGGACCCGTAAACCCTTCGATAAAACCTACGCTCTGCGAGTTGGCTCGGGGGAGGGCTGCGAGTTGATTCGGGCAGACCCAAGAATCACCCCCTAAAAAACATGCTATGCATGTTATTCGGCGGAGTCGGCGGTGGCGAGGGGCGAGGGTGTGGTGTAGGTGCGGGCGGCAAGCTCGCGGTCATAGGTGTAAAGACCGAACTTGTTGTCGCTGATTTTGTCGAGAATGTCGATGATGTCGCGGGCACTCTCCTCTTCCTCCACCTGCTCGTCGATAAACCAATTGAGCATGTTGATGGAGGCAAAATCCTTGTCCTCCTGCGCAATGGTCATCAGGTTGTTAATCATGGCCGTTACCTTCTGCTCGTGTTCGAGAGTGTTCTCGAAGGCTGCCAAAGGCGACTTCCACTCGGTCTCCACAGCGGCAATGGGCTGCAACTTAACCTCGCATCCGCGCGAATTGAGATAGTTCATGAATATGCGGGCGTGGTCCTGCTCCTCGCGGAACTGAACGAAGAACCAATTTGCAAAACCCTTGTTTCCCGCAGCTTCCTGATTCATCGACATGGAGAGATAGAGGTAAGCCGACCACAGCTCGGCATTGATTTGATTGTTGATGGCCTCGGCGAGGCGTTTGCTCAAAGACGATTTCATGATTGTTGTTATTAATTGGGTTAAACATTATCTTTCCACTACAAATATAATACATTTCCCCCTGATTAGATACCATCCGCATGTATCATATTTTCCTCTACCGCCATAAGTTCTCCCTATCCCCCCCCCACACATGCAGAGCATGTTTTTTAGGGGGTGGTGCTTGGGTTTATCCGAGAGTACTTGCAGGGCACACGCGGTTTGATGGACAAGGACAAAGGCCAGAAGAGGAAGAGTGAGGGGAATGTGGGAAGATGGCGAGGGAAAGGGACAATGCGGGGCGAGGTAGTGCGGGTAGTACGGTACGGTACGGGCCAAACAATCGAGAGGCATGCCGGACAAAGAAAACCGCAAACAAAAAAGCACAAAAGTCACAAAACAAAAAAAACGGGCCGACATCAACAGCATGTCGGCCCGCAAAGGGTTCATTATATGTTCACGTGCGGGGAAACGATTGTACGCATCCGCAACTCAAAGTTGCCACCGCAATGCGGCCCGAATACGTCGTCACAACATCCGAGGCCCCGCACCTCTCGGAACAAAATCCGTTAGAAATATTTGGCTCTGTTGTCCACGATGGTGCTCTCCTCGAAGATGGCCTGATCGATGCGGTTTTCGAGGTAGTAGGTGCCATAAGACTCCAAATACACCTTAGCGGCCTCATAGTCCATAGTCTCGGCATTGGAAGTGCCGTCCACCTGATAAACGAGCACCGACGAAACGCCATCGATAACCGCGGGAGCGGCACCCGTCTTGGCATTGCTGAACGCACCGATTAACTTGGGCTCGATACCGATACCGTCGATAACATAGCTGTTGAACTGCACGTCGTTCACCTCATCCAACTCAGCACCCATCTTGTCGGCGGCAGCCTCGATGGTAAGACCCTCAATCTGAGCAGCCACATACTTGGCCTTAGCCTCGTTTTTGAGGGTGCGCGAGATGGTGGTGGACACCTCCTTGATGGGGGCATAGCCCTCCTCGGTAACATTGGAAATGGCGGCCACAACATACTTGTCGTCGATGTCGAAGATGGCCGAAACGTCACCCTCCTTGCCATTGAATGCCCAACGAATCAACTCCTTAGAGTTGTCGAAACCGGCAATCATGCGGCTCTGCGACGTGAGCATTGCGCTCTGCGACGAAAGGCCCTCACCGGTAACGGCGGCATTGAAACCGTCGAGAGTGTTGCCGGCCGCAGCAAGGAATGCACCGGCCTTGTTGTAGGCCTCCTGCTGGGTCACATCGCTCGGGTCCACATTATAGACAATGGTGGCGAACTGAGCCTTAGGCGACATGGCCGACTTGGAGAGCAGCTCCACGATGTGGGTGCCGTAAGAAGTATTAACCGTAAATACCTGACCCACCTTAGCGTCGATGCAGGCGTCGGAGAACTCAGCTACCATCTGCTCCGGAGCGAACGTTCCCAGATTACCACCGTCGAGATTGGCCACCTCGTCGATGGAGAACTCCTGTGCCAAAGCCGCGAAATCGCCGCCCTTGCGCAACAGAGTGACAATGCTGTCGGCCTTGCTCTGATTCTCGGCCGCAAGCAGAATGTGGCGTGCGCTGAGGCTGTCCGGCATACTGCGCAGGTCGGCCAAGCGAGCCATAGTATAAGTGTTGCCCATCAGAATGGGACCGTACATCTTGCCCTTGTCCTCGCCGAAAGCGTAGGATACATAAGCAGCGGGAAGCGTGCTCTCGCTGTAATAGTTGGCATCGACTCTCTCCTGAGAGTTCAAAGTGGCGTACTGCAACGGGCTCTCCGAAGCCTCGAACTCGGCAGCCATCTCGGCCACGATGGAAGCGGCCTCCTCAAAGTCGGCATCGCTCGGCAACACGTCGAAGACAACATAATTGACACGACGGGTGGCACTCTGCTTGAACATGGCCTTGTGGCTGTCATAATAGTTCTTCACATCGCTGTCGGACAGACCGTCCATGATAAGCGAATCCGCCAAAGTCATATAATCGACCGAGAAGACCTTACCCGAAGCCAAATCGTTGGCTGCGCTCATGGCCTGCTTGATATCCAACTCGTTGGGGTTGAAACCGGATGCCACCAGACTTACATAATTGCTCATCATGCGCTCCTCGCTCATCTGACGTTTCAGATAGCTCCACAAAGAGGCATACTGCTCGTTCATATCAACGCTTGCAAGGAATGCCATCATCATATCCTCGTCGAAAACACCGGTGGCCGGATTGGTGAACATGGTGGTCATCACCGGCGACACATAGGTGCCGTTAATCATATCGACCTGCTCCACCTCGGAAACACCGATACCCAACTTGGCAAAGCCCGGCAGATAGACATTCTCCATGAAATACTGCTGCCAAACTCCGTCGTAGATGGCGTCGTACTGCTCGCTCGTGAACGAACTCACGCCCCACAACATCGTATATACATCCGAGAGTTCCTCGACACGGTTGTAGAAATCGGCATAACCGATGTGCTCTCCGTTAATCTCACCCACTCTCATCTTACGCTCGGTGGCCATGCTTGCGCCACTGTTGAAAAAGTCTCCCAAAAGGAATGCGACCATAGACACAGCCACGATGATTGCAATCACCCAGCCGCCCTTAGTCCTCAAATCATTTAAAGTTGCCATTGTTTATGTTTAGTTTTTATAAATATTTCAAAATTGGTCTCAAAGATAGTAATTTTCTCTTTGATACCAACCAAACAAACGATTTTTCTGTCAGATTATTTTCACCTTCGCCAATTCCACGCGCGACAACGAACTTTTAAGCACCTTAATCTGAATATTGTCAATATTGAGAGTGGTGCCCGACGGCGGAATTCCTTCGGCATGGCAGATGATGTATCCGGCCAGAGTGTCGTACTCGTCGCTCTCCTCGATGCCTATATCGTACTTCTCGTTGAGATACTCCACCTCCAATCTGCACGAGAAGACCCACTCCTTATCGCCCACCTTGCGCTCCACCATGTCGCGCTCGTCGTGCTCGTCCTCGATGTCGCCGAATA
>JAZODY010000237.1:0-3979 GCA_045597245.1 Tidjanibacter sp. | reverse complement strand
CTCCGCCTCGGTAGTTTCGCCCGTTTCGGGGTACCATATTTCGGGCAGACGGCCCGCGGCTTCAATCATGACGGTTGTGGTGAATGCCGAGTCGAGAGGATTGGCCAGAAAATAGATGTCTGCATCGCCATCCACACGATGTATCCATTGCACCATATTGTCGCCTTCCATCGAGAGCGAGGGGGTGTCGGAGGTGTGGTCATCAATATACTTTCCGCGCTGCAACATGGCTTGGCACCGTGCAAAATAGGCAAAGAGTGCTTTTGCTCCGTTTTCCCACCAAGTCTGCCCGGGAGTCCACTGCGTTCCCCATTTTCCGAAAGTCATGCCCGGCACCACATCGGGCCACGGGTTTTGCGCGCCCGCATGCAACATCAGTCGATTCACTCCCAAGCAATATGCTTTGTCGGCCAGAGGTTTAAGACTGGCAGGGTCGTCCTTCCATGCGGCCAGAGGCCAGCAAGTGAATGCCTCGGCATAGACCATCTTCAAGTCATGGCGATGTGCAACCTGCATATGGTCGGGTACCTGCGGCCAACCCCACGAAAGAGGATTGGTCCAGAATTCGGTACAGAAAATATCATCGGGCAGCAAGCGTGCGATTTTATCGGTATTGATTACGGCGTGTCCGGTGGCATAGGGCTGATAGAGCAATGAGAGTCCCGCCTCATGTGCCAACTCTGCCATGTAGCCGTAATAGTTCTCGGCAAAGAGGTCGGTGACGGTATCGATGAGGTCGTCATTGAATTTCTTGGTCTGCTCCTCGCTTTCAACCGTGAAACCTATCATGGCCGCAATCCATGGAGTGATGTCGTATCCCTGTCGTTTCATAAATTCCTCGGGCATGCTCGCAGTCCAATCCTGCGGACCGGCCTCATAACTGTCTATCTCTATACGCTGAAAAGTGCGTCCTGCCTCGTCGCCCGCAAGATTCAGCAGCATACGGGGATATGTTCCCCAATAGTGCAGAACCGCCTCCCTGCTCATCTTGTCACACTCCAAACCCACACCACCATGTGCCGCGGTACTCCCATTCGTCTTGCCGTTGGTGGTGTGTCCCACACGCACGACACGCCACTCTCCTTCCCGCTCCGGAAATTGTCCGTCAGCCATCTCGTCTGCGGAAAGCACTACTATATCGGTCAATTTCACTATCTCGCCATCGGCCAAAGCCGGCAAGGCAAGCAGCGTGACATCACGATAGAACGGATATGCGGGGTCTATCTCGGGCTGCGGTATCTCCAAACCGCGAATCTCACTGCCCAAGACTATCGTATCGCGCCATACTAACTTCTGCATCGAATATTCAGGCAGAACAGTGGGGTAAGCACTCGACGACCACCCCGGACAATTGTGAGTGCCGAATGAAAGGCCGAGCCTGCTGCACTCCGCCAAAGCGTGTTGCATCAGTCGTTTCCAATTGTCTGTCCCTATTGCATTGGTGGTGTCGCGAGCAGATGTCTGCATATCTCCACCGACTATAAATTGTTGCACTCCTCCGATTCCGGCCTCTTTATATGCTTCCAAATCAGCCGTTATTCCCTCCTCAGATAGCAATCCGTCCATCCACTCCCATATCATCAAAGGCTTGGCCTCTTCGGGAGGATTTGAGAACACCTCCTCTAACGATTGGCTCTCATGGCATGCCGCAAACAGCCAAACCGACAATAATAGTAAACCTGCTTTTTTCATAATTTCACCTAAATATTTTGATTGAAAAATGTATCGATAACAAAAATAACCACAATTGGTCATTTATACAAACAAACCTATATAGTATCTTCGAAAAAACAAATATCTTTGCGTGTATATGGCAAACAACGGCAGACATATCACCCTTTCGGAATTTCTCGGCCAGATAAAGGAGAGTCTGGTCTCGTCATTCCCGCTTCCATCGTGGATAACAGCCGAGATAGGCGAGATGCACGTAAACCACAATTCGGGTCACTGCTACATGGAACTCATTGAAAAAGGAGGTGCCAACGGTATTCCTTCGGCCCGCATCAACGCCACCATATGGCGCAGTTCCTTCTCGCTCATTTCCGCCTATTTCACCTCTGCCACAGGACAGGAGCTGGCCGCCGGATTGAAGATATTGGTGAAAGTAAGTATCTCATATCACGAGTTGTACGGCATATCGCTTAACATATCCGACATCGACCCAGCGTTCACGCTCGGTGAGCAGGAGCAACAGCGTCTGCAAACCATTTCGCGTCTTCAAAGCGAGGGGGTGTTCGACATGAACAGAGAGTTGGGGGTTCCGCAAGTGTTGCAAACAATAGCCGTAATCTCATCGAAAAATGCGGCAGGCTACCGCGACTTCATGAAAGAGTTGGAGGCATCGCCCTATGCCGTCGCCACCACCCTCTTCGGAGCCGCCATGCAGGGTGAAGGTGCCGAGCAATCCATAATATCCGCACTCGAATCGATAGCACGATGCAGCACGGAGTTCGATGCCGCGGTAATAATACGCGGAGGAGGAGCACAGAGCGACCTGAGTTGTTTCAACTCCTATGAACTTTGTAACAATGTCGCCCAATTCCCGCTTCCGATAATTACCGGCATAGGACACGACAAAGACCAGAGTGTCATCGACATGGTGGCAGCAATGGCCCTCAAAACCCCCACCGCAGTCGCCCAATTTATTGCAGGCACATTGAGAGATTTCGACATGCGTCTCAATGGTTGCATAATGGAATTGGAACGCAGCACAGGCCTGATGGTTGCGAGGGAGAGAGAGCGGTTGATGCGTTTCGGAATACGCCTGAGCAGCGCAGGCAACCGTCTGATAATCGGCGAAACAGAGCGGTTAGAACGATTAAAAAACCAACTTGTCTCCACAAGTGGACGCATTTTCACGAAACACTCAGCCGAGCTCGACCACATGCGCGAAAAATTGTTCGGTCGGACACGGGAGGTCGTTGCCACTTCAAGACGCCGCCTTGATGCGGCCGAACGCATGGTGATAGCCGGCAGCCCCGAAAGAATCATGGCACGCGGATTCTCGATAGTGCGCCATAACGGAACGACAATAACCGACCGTTCACAACTCAAAGTGAACGATGAGGTTGAAATAACATTTGCAAACGGAACACGAACAGCAATAATAAACAAGCATGAATAAGAAGATTAGCTACATTAAAGCATTGGAGGAGATAGAAGACATAATCGACGGATTGAACGGAGATTCGGTCGATGTGGATAAACTTAGCCTTAATGTGAAAAGAGCGACCGAATTGATTAACCTCTGCAAAGAACGCTTAAAGAGAGTGGAACAGGAGGTTAATGAAGTCATAGGCTCCGAGGAGAATGTTTAACTCTATCGGCCGCATCGTATGAAAAGAGTCATAAGATTCATACTAAACCACATTCCTCGTCCTGTAATCCAGCATGTTGCCCATTTCGGTACGAGAGCGATGTCGCTGTTCTACGTCGGCAGGAAAGTGGAGTGCCCAATCTGCGGCCATCGCTATCGCAGATTCATGCCTTACGGCTACACTGTTGTGCGCGAAAATGCCCTCTGCCCCCATTGTTTGTCGTTGGAGCGCCACAGATTGTTCTGGCTGTTTCTCACACGCCACATGCACATTTGCGACACGCCCCCTCAAACGTTATTGCACTTTGCTCCTGAGCGTTGCCTCATGAGCGAGTTGTTGCACTTGATTGGCGAAGGCTACCTGACGGCAGATTTGGAGAGCCCGCTTGCAAAGCTCAAAATGGACATTCGGGACATCAAATTGGAGAGCGACAGCGTGGATGTCATATTTTGTAACCACATACTTGAACACATCGACGATGATATTCTGGCAATGAGCGAATTATATCGTGTCATGCGGCATGGCGGCTGGGGTGTGCTGCTCTCCCCCGTCAATTACTCTTTGACCGTCACGCGTGAGGCTCCTGTCGATGCCACGCCGCAACAGCGTTATAGCCTCTTCGGTCAGGCGGACCACATGCGCGAATACGGGCTCGATTATGC
>JAZODY010000236.1:0-6323 GCA_045597245.1 Tidjanibacter sp. | reverse complement strand
TCAGGTCGAAGACCGGCTCATACTGATTGATATACTTCACCGGCTCGGCAAAGACCGACGCGAGCGAATCGCCTGCGGGGCTCTCCCACACCTCCTGCGGCACAACGGCCAGCAACTCGAAAGGCGACCCCGTGGCATCGGGCAACACGCGGTCGTCGCCCGCGGCCCCCGATTTGCCCGACTTTCCGCACCCCGCCATCAGCACCGCGCACAGCACCGTCATGGCGACGGTCAGACTCTTAACGAAATTTGTTTTGCTCATAACAATATCTTTTTTTGATTCATTTTTCCGTTTACGGCTTATCGACACAAAGATAACAAAAATCGCACAACTCCGCACACAATCACCAATAAAGCGTCACAATCATTCCGCACCCCGCCATCAGCACCGCGCATATTATGGGAATCGTGGATTCCCAAATAAAAAGGTGACGCCCGAAAGTCGGGCGTCACCATCATATCATTTTATAAGGTCGTTATTGGTTGTTTGTTCTTTTTGATAATCGTACAGTTCTTGCGGGCCGTTTATCAGTGTGCCCGTCGTTGCCCACGAAGTGACAAACGACGAACCCAACAACCCTGTACCGATTAAATAGGTGGTGGTTCCCGCTGCCTCCTCTCCGGCAACATTCATTATCAACCCTAGTAAACCGCCCGTCAAACCATAAGTCGCCAAGCCCAAAAAAGCGGGCCAAATGAGGTCACGAGATTTGTTGTCTTTATAGTCCAGCGCAAAAGGAACCTGTATATTCGACCCGGGGGCCTTTGCAGTATAAAAACAAGAATAATCCCCTTCATTTCGGCGGACTTCTTTATTTCTGCTTAATTTGACTTGGCCCTCTCCCGAATCATCTATCACCGTTTTTAATTCCCCGCTCGGAGAATAAATCTCCGTTCCGGGTGCTCCCTTAACCACAAATTGTTGTGTGTAGCACGACTGCAAAGTCAAGGCCGCGCCTATTATCGTCAGCATAAGTATAATTCTCTTCATATCCGTTCCAAATTATTTGTAAGTCATAAAAATGTTTTTTGTTCCTTCTTTATATACAGCCGATTGCTCCGACAAGTTATTACCGCCGGCGGTTTCATATATAAGAGGATTTTTCACTTTCACCCCGTACTCATCGCCGAACGCCATCAGATACCACGGCTCATACAAAGCGTCCGGTTTGTTCAGATATACGGTGCGCAACGCCGCATTCACCTCTCCCGTCTTTTTCACCTTACCTACCAGCAGTGCATTCCCATAAAGCTCCATAGAAATATTGTCGTAAGTTTCGCCGTTATCCAAAGAGTAAGAGATGAAAATATTGCAACTCACATAACTGTTTTCGGGCTGGAAAACATTGTTCATGTCGCCGACAGACTGCACGACAAGCGTCCTCAAAAAATCCGAACCGACACCGGTTATCCTGAAATTACGTCCCATGTCTATCTGGCCTCCCGGGGTGATTGCAACCTTCGGTTGGTCGATGAAATATGTGGAACGGCCGGAGGTCTGGAAGTGACTGCTGCCGCCGGAGACGTTCACACCCGACAACGCCATCCCGAGGCCTCCTCCCACTCCGAGCGCACCCGTAACAGCTCCGAGATTCACACCCACACCGCCATGACTGCCATCGGTATAGGAACGAGATGTTGCGGTCACGTTGGGGTCATAAAAAGTGTAGCTATTGCCGTCGCTATTGCGAAAAGAGCTGCGGGTGCGGTCTATAGTCATGATTTTATCCGTTTTGTTCTGTACGACAACCGACAACCCTCCATCGGAATCGACACTGCAAATCATCACGACAACGGCGCTGTCCGGAACGACAGCACTCTCAACGGGTTTCGCATCTCTCAGCGATTGATAACCGACCCCTCTGACATTAAGGGTCGTGGAACATGAGGAGAATAGAAATAACATCCCCAATAGCCATAAGTACCTACAAGGTTTCTTCATAAGATTATTTCACAAATACCATCCGAACTCCCTGTATGGCTGTCTATAAACAAAAAAAGCGTGGAGTTCCGTACCCGTACTCGTTCCACGCCTTGAGGCCTTCGCATTGCCCGATATTGTCGAACGAGCAACGCGAAACCCACGCAGATGATATACCACACCCGCACACAGGACCACACTCTCCACAAACAGGAGAACGCGTCCGCGACATGCAAGAAGATGATAAACATCATCGGTGAGCATTCACCGCTGCCGTATCCTGACAATATCTAAAAAGTTGCGAAGTTCCAAGACGTCAGAATAAGCGCATTAAGTAAACGCTTTATATATAACGTTGCAAATATAATTATTTTTCTCATACGATTATTTGAGTAATTGGGCGGGAGAGATTAATTTTGCGGCGAAAAACAATCACATCACAGAGAATGTTTATCAAAATACCCAAACTGCTCAGGATACTCATGCCGCACGTCATCTGGGAGATAGACTGCCACTGCAAGCAGGTCTACCTCACCTTCGACGACGGACCCACGCCCGGCATCACCGAGTTCATTCTCGACACGCTGGCCAAGTACGATGCCAAAGCCACATTCTTCTGTCTGGGCAAAAACGCCGAGCTCTACCCCCATCTCATAGAGAAAATCACCGCCGCGGGACATCGGCTCGGCAACCACACCACCAACCACCTCAAAGGTTGGAAGGTGAGCAGCAAGGAGTACATGGCCGACATCGAGCGCGCCAACCGCATATTCAAGACCAATCTCTACCGTCCGCCCTACGGACGAGTGGGACTGAAACAGGTGGTGCAGGTGTTGAAACATTACAAGATGGTGTTGTGGACCGTAATCAGTCAGGACTATTCGAGGCAGGTGACGCCCGAGGAGTGTCTGCGCAAGGTGACGGGTCACATCCGTCCGGGCTACATCATAGTCTTTCACGACTCGGTGAAGGCCTACGACAACATGTCCTATGCTCTGCCGCGCGCGTTGGAGTATATCTACAAAAAGGGCTACACGTGTCATCCTCTGCCCTGACCTCTTCGGCGGACGACAAACCGCATAAGCAAGACACAGCGACAAATAAAACGGAAAACGGTGAGGAGATTTGTGGATTTTTTTATAAATTTGTCGCCAAATGAACATAATCAATTAAAAACCAAAATAAAAAACATGGCAACAGCAGCAGATATCAAAATCGGCATGTGCATCGACATGAACGGAAAAACATTCCTCGTTGTCGATTTCCAGCATTGCAAACCCGGTAAGGGTCCCGCATTCGTGCGCAGCAAACTCAAAAATCTCGAAAACGGTCGCGTATTGGAGAACACCTTCTCGTCGGTGGGCGAGAAAATCTTCCCCGTAAGAGTGGAGCGCCGTCCCTATCAGTTCACCTATGAGGACGACCTCGGCGCCCACTTCATGCACACCGAGACCTTTGAGGACATCACCATACCGAAGGAGCTTATCAACAACTACGACCTGATGGCAGACGGTCAGATTGTGGAGGTTATGTTCCACACCGAGAAGGAGACCGTTCTCTCGGCCGAACTTCCCCCCATCGTAGATATGGAGGTGACCTACACCGAGCCGGGCATCAAGGGCGATACCGCCTCGACCAACTCGCTCAAACCCGCAACGGTGAATACCGGCGCAACCATCAAGGTTCCCCTGTTCATCAACACGGGCGACAAAATCAGAGTGGATACCCGCACCCGCGAGTACTACGAGCGCATCAAGTAGTCATCGGCAGAGTTGCTTAGACAGAGTAAGACGCACCCATGAGTGGTGCGGCTTACTGTTTTTTCGGTGGCGGGAGAGGCACTCCGCTCCTTATCGAGAGGCGGGGGACGCAGATACAAGGCGGCGGGAACGACAACGCGCAGGAGGCGGTGCAAGCACATGGACGACGAGATGATGCGGCTTGCCGGATGCGGCAAAAGAAGGAAACCGGTAAGGCATAAAATTGGCCGTAACGAAAAAATGATTATTTTTGTATGAAATTAAAGCACTCTGAAAAATGCGTAAACTTGTAATCATCCCCACATACAACGAGCGTCAGAACATATCGGCCATGATAGACAAAGTGATGTCGCTCACCGAGCCATTTGACCTGCTCGTCATCGACGACGGCTCACCCGACGGCACCGCCGAAATCGTGAAACAACGTGCAACGGAGTTCCCCGAGCGAATCTTCATGATTGAACGCAGCGGCAAACTCGGCCTCGGAACCGCCTATCTCACCGGATTCAAATGGGCCCTCGAACACGGCTACGACTACATCTTCGAGATGGACTGCGACTTCTCCCACAACCCCGACGACCTCGTGCGCCTTTATCGTGCTGCCGAGCAGGGTGCCGACCTCGTGGTGGGCTCGCGCTATGTGAAGGGAGTGAATGTGGTCAATTGGCCCATGTCGCGTCTGTTGATGTCTTATTTCGCATCAAAATACGTGCGCACCGTAACCGGCATGAAGGTGAACGATGCCACGGCCGGTTTCGTGTGCTACTCGCGCCGCCTGCTCGAAAGCATCGACTTCGAGGCGATAAAGATGAAGGGCTACGGTTTCCAGATAGAGATGAAGTATACGGCATGGCGTCTGGGCTTCAAGATTGAGGAGGTATCAATCATCTTCACCGAGCGTCAGGAGGGCGTGTCGAAGATGAGCGGAGGTATCTTCCGCGAGGCATTCTGGGGCGTGCTGGGATTGCGTTTCCGCAGTTTCCACAAGAGAGCAGAGCATAAACTTTAAGGCCAATTTTTTTATAAGACAAAAAGCCGACGCATAAACGTCGGCTTTGTTTCGTTTTAATTCATCCAACGATTATTTTTACAATCATATGTTTTTCCTGACGCATTTGCTATAATTTCTGTATCCACTTCCCAATACATGTTACTTGAAATATTATAAGTACGAGTGGCTCCTTCCGCAGGCACCATCGTCTTATCACCTTCTATTCGAAAATAAGGTGTAATCTCAGGCTCTCCCTCTCCTTCTGAACAAGCAGTCATGAATATGATGCAAGCAAGCATTAAGGTAGTTTTTAAAATATTTTTCATGTTCTATCTTTTTAAATTTTATTCATTGTTTTTCTGTCATTGTAATCAATTAGGTATAAATACAAAAAAAGCATGGACAGAACTTTGTACCCGCTCCTGAGGTCTTCGACTACCTGACAACCGAATACACAAGTATAGTCCACGCCAAAACGTGAACGCCACTGTAATATTCTTGGTTGTCATGAAAGTGTCGAAGTTTCAGGAACAAGAATAAATACAAAAACGCTTTTTTTCTAAATTGTATTTATGAAATTATTTCAATTATATCATAGGCTATCCTTTTTACGTTTATACAATTCAAAATTATGAAAAATATTGTTAAACACCATAAAATACTATTTTAGTTGCATTGAGTTCCAGTATTTAAAAACAATCAGAGTTCTCTCCTCGCGCAACGGACTCCATTAGCAACGGGAACTACCAGTGTTTAAAAATCTCGCGAGGGCGGTGACGGCACGGCCGCGATGACTGATGCTGTTCTTCTCCTCGGGCGAGAGTTCCGAGAATGTCTGTTCATATCCCTCGGGACGGAACATGGGGTCGTAACCGAAGCCCCCCTCTCCACGCTCCTCGCGTGTAACCTCCCCCTCGACCACACCTTCAAACAAAAACTCCTCGCCGCCGAGAACAAGTGCGACGACGGTGCGGAAACGGGCCCTGCGGTCACTCTTGTCGGCCATGTTGCGCATGAGCAGTTCGCGGTTGGCGGCAAAGTCGTGACCGTCGGTTGCATAGCGTGCCGAATGCACCCCGGGAGCCCCGTCGAGCGCATCCACTTCAAGCCCCGTATCGTCGGCAAAGCAGTCGGCCCCCGTCTTTTCATATACATATCGCGCCTTTTGGAGCGCATTGCCCGCTATGGTGTCCGAGGTCTCGGGAATATCCTCGGTGATGCCGCACTCGGCCAGCGACACCAGCTCCACACGTCCCCCGAGAATGGCCTCCACCTCGGAGAGTTTGTGGCGGTTATTGGTTGCAAAAATCAGTTTCATCGCTCTTCTGACATACGTTTGAGTCGGTTATCTATATAAATTTTGTCGATGATGGTCTTCACCACCGTATCGATGCAGCTGCCCTCGGTGTAGTCTGCCGGACAGGCAAATGTACTGCGCCCCTGACGACACATGAGTTTCGCATTGGCCTCCTGCACCTTAGAGTCGGGCTGATAGACCGCAATGGAGTGACCGCCGCGGAATCGCACCAGACGCATGCAGGGGATGTCGGTCTTTCCGTCACCTATATATATCATGTGCTCGAAACGAATGAATCTGTCCTCGTCGGGCACGTAGGAGTTCACCAGTTTGGAGTCGCTCACCGACTCCACA